>JBEIHA010000133.1:0-8136 GCA_040381635.1 Pseudobdellovibrionaceae bacterium | reverse complement strand
TCACCGTCACCATGCATCCCGACTGGAGCGATCAAAATTTCGAAGCGAACGAGGACTCCACCTTAAACGAAATCCAAGGAACTTTTGAAAATCACCTTAAACAATCCGGGGCCGAGGCCTTTAAGATCACCAAAGCCACGTCAAAAAAATGGCGCTACAGCCATCCCTTAACTAAGCCCAATGTTTTATTCGAGAAGATCGGCAATATTACATTGCTGGGTGACGCCTTTGGCGGCAGTAGCCTTGGTGGGGCAACGGCTTCGGCGATGGCCGTCGATCTCGGGCCCCATGTCTCCAGCTAATCTACAAATAGCCCTTAAGTGCTTCCAAGTTTCGCTTCACGCCGTCCGGCAAAGCACGGCCGAAGTAACGTTCTTGCATGCCTTCGCGATAAGCCTCAAAACACTTCTTCGAAAACTCGCGCTTCGGGAACTGCACATTGCATTCCTTTAGGTATATCTCATTCAGTGAATACCAATAGAGCGGGGTCAAGGCGCGCTCGAACTGGGCCAAGGAATAAAGAAGCTCTTGTGTCTGAGCAGAGTCTGGCTCCTGGTACAAACGTTCGTACAAAAGTCCCGATAAACGCAAAACATTTAAGAGTTCAGGATGGCTCGGTGTGATTTTCCGGCCGATATTGGTGGGAAAATTCTTACGCACGAAGGCCAAAAGTTCGGGCGTTTTCATCTTTGCGGGATCTGATTTCTCAAGCTTCCATTTATCCAAGGTCGAGATCCAAGCTTCGACCTCGCGTCGGATATCGACGGGCAGTTTACTGTTTTTCAAATCTTGGTTGAGATTCGTCGTCGCCATCACGGGATCGCGGTAAACGCGGGCAAACATCGCTAGCTTGCGCCGATAAACCTCGGTCAACTGATCCGAAGTCAGGTTTTTCGATGGATAGCCGCGCACTAACTTATCAAATAGCGCCAACGACTCATCATAACGACGAATCACGAAAAGGAACTCAGCGTTTTCGAAAGTCACTTCCTTACCCCGCTCGGCGATAAATTCGAACGCCGAATAGTTCGAAATTTTCGGCGCCTGCATGTGACAAGCAGCGCACAGGTTCCCGATCCCGTTGACCTTCATCCGCGCGTACTCCATCTCGCCACGCGCGAAGACTTCGTTGATTTTTTCGATGTGATCGGCCAATAAATTGTAGGTGATGCGAAAGCCGGTACTTTTCTTTAAGTTAGCGGGCGGGCTCTTCACTTTCCCAGCTAAAACTTTTAAAGATTCACCGACCACTTCACGTCCCTTTTCGCTACTGAAGGCCTTATCGCTGGCGAGGTAGGGATTCATTTTTGCGAATTCCAAAACCAAACTGTGCATCAGAACTTTGGTTCTTCCATCATCGTCCGTCACCTTGTCCGCGGCCTTAGCCGAAACGCAGAACACCAGGGACACCATCGCAAGCAGGGGTTGACGCCAGTTCAGCGAAGGTCCTACGCTTGGGACCACATGGAACATCTTCACCACAGCGCAGCCGCTCATATTCCACTGGCCTTGGCCATTTTGTTTCCATTGTTGCATTTGCTTTTTCTCGCTTTGGTTAAGATTGGTTTCCTGCCGCACCGAATTTGGTGGGTGCAGTGGGGCCTGGTCGGAATTCAAATTGTCACATCTTTGTTGTCTTATTTGACCGGACGCCGCGATCAGGCATTTTCGGCGGCGGCCGCCGACTTGATCATTGAGCATCGCGAACTGGCTTACGTTTTCAACTGGATTTGGGTCACGGTTTTCTTGATTTTTCCTGTGGTCTTCTTGAAATTTCATCCGAAATGGCGCGCCATTTTGCTTCACCTGATGCTCCTGATCTTGTTGGCCGCGCAATTGGTGTATGCCGTTAAGCTTGGTCAACTCGGCGGCAAGCTGGTCTTTGGTGTTTGAATCTGCAGAAGGTGTGCCCATTAGAATTGCCGCGGCGACAACTACCAGAGGGCATTGAGAACATTAGTTCCCATCGGGGGACAAAATGTCACAACTAGACAGACGTACAGGCCGCCACTCAGGTGGCCTATTTTATTTGGGACCTCTGGGTAGAAGTCATAACATAGATAAATACTTAGGTCGCAAATGAGGAGAGCTCGATGAAGTCATTCCTGCTGTGGTTGTGTGCACTTCCAACGATCGCGTTTGCCTCAGGCAAAACGGATCTCCCCGTAAATATTCGGTATCTCGATTTCAACGAAGCCGATGCAACCGTATTCGAATCATCCCTAGACAAAACATTTGAACAATCCGGATTCAAAACATCGGTGATGAATGGACGCCAAGGCCAGGGTTTGGCAATGGAGTGGCTGAACCGAATCTACACCTCGGAAAATCGGGGGATGATTTTTGCGAAGTCCGGCGTTCAAGTTGTCGGGGGAATTGAGTTCAGAAAAGTCTACCAAATCCGCCCGGGCGTCTTCGTCAGTCACTTGTATTCTGAAACCAAAGGGACTTACGTTTTTTACTTTACCGGCACCAACGAAAAATGGGCGCAAAGCTTAACCGATTCGGCAGCGTCAGCCCTGAAAATCAAAGACACAAAATCGGCCGTTTGGAATTTCTCCATCCTTCCAGCGGCCTATGCCGAAGAAGGCAAGAATCACTTCTGTGAAAGCGCCCCGCCGACTTTGTCGACCATTCAGAAAGCGGTCGGCATGGTTAAAGCGGGCGGTAAATGCATAAAGGATTTCGCAAATGGAATTTGGCAAGCCACCGGTGGCGTGGCAGTTTCGGCCTGGAATGCGATTCGGCACCCGATTGAGACTTACGACAAAGTTGTGAACGAGCTGGCCAGTCTGGGAAAGCTCTTTGACAACTTCTCGGAATCCTTCGGTGAAATGAAGCAACAGATTGCTAACCTGCCCAGCGAAGTGGTTAGCCAAATTGTGTGTGAGCTGGCCGGGAATATCGGCGCAGGTGCGGCCATTACCTTTTTGACCGCCGGTGGCGGCGGCCCGGCCATGACGGCTTCGATCGCGAAGGCTGTAAGTAACGTGGCCGCGAAAACTCCCAATGGGGGGCTTCGCAATTCACTGAATGCGATCGGCACCCGAATGGCCGAAAAAGCGGAGACTGCCTCTAAGGTTAGAAGTGCGCAAACGGCCGTCGGCGGAAGAGAGGCGGCAGAAGAGGCCTCGCGAGCCGCGACAAACAAGTATATTGCGGCAAACGACGCGATCCAGGGCTTAACTGGTGAACTTGATGATCTGCGTAGTCGAACAAAGTCTCTGCGCTTGAAAGGTAAGATCAAAAACTTAGACGAGTATTCAGTTCTCTGGCAGCATTGGAAACCGAAGGGCCCCAGAGAAGCAGAAGCTTATGTACGTTCTCTGGGTTCGAATGCGGAATATTTAAAGAAAGACTGGGCACTGACACCGGAAATGAACACCAGAGTGAATGCTATCATTCAAGAGTCCAAAGAACTTGCTGAAAATAGCTACAAATACAGTGCGCAAGAAATCACGATCCGAGGCAAGCGCATGCAAGAAGATCTTGAATACACGTTTCGCGAGATAAAGAGAGTGGACACGCCGCTGACCGTGCCTAACGGTGGTTGGGCGCCGGACGGCGCCTATGAACAATTCAAAACTTCGAAGTATGATCCAGCGAAGCTGGCAAATGATCAGGCCTATGAAAACTATGCGAAGGCCAGTTCCGTCGTACGAGGATTGGATGAGCCCGCGGGAGCAGGCAAGAAGGTCCTAGCTGGTGCGGTGACCGGTATCGCCGTTTGCAATACGATTTCTAACGTTCGCTCAAGCCCCGCAGCACCGGCGAAACAAGGCTCGTCAACAAGTCGGTGATGTTCTCGGCGCTGGAATAAATGTCACAATTGGTTTTTTCAAAAGTCTTTAAGTTTTGATCCAGCTGCTCGAAAAAATCTCGGCGAAAAGAGTTAAAGTAATTCCTACCGCGGGCATCGCTTTCTTTAATCAAGTAAAGCCCGTCCCACTTCAAAATACTGCCCGATCCATCGGGCAAAGACTCGACACTGACTCTTGCCCCACCGATGAAGGGATGATCTTCGCGCGCTTCGTAGCGAAAAGCCTGACCCCCATATTCGATCAATTCATAAGAGTAGGTCGGCGCAAACCATCCGTTACCATAAGTGACATATATCTTTGCGCCTAACTTCGCTTCGCCCTCAACCTTCGAAAGATCGGAGGGCCAAATCTGCGCTTGGCTTGAATCCACCAGAGCCAACTGAAAATCAGCCCAAACACTTTCGGCACTGGCACAAGTTTGAACCTGGTGATCGAACTTCAACGGCAAGCGTTCTTCCGCCCGCGCTATGGGACTAAGCATGGCAAACAAGAACGCAGCGATCAGTCCGCAAGCAAGCGATCTATAGGTAAACAGATAATTATGAGTTTCCACTACCCCCCCCCTTTGTTGATCGAAATCCCCACAGCCCTTAGGCTAAAGGCTATGCTCGGGAATTCAAGTAAATCAACGGGAATCTCGAGGGCCGGGTATGTGATCAGTATCACTGCGGCCTTGTTCGTTTTGCTTATTCATAAGGTAAACATCTCAAATTGACTAGAGAACAGCTTACGACGCACTGTCTCTATTCCAGGATTTAAACGACGCGTCCAAGTTCACAGCACACCCATATCATGCGACATATGCTGAATCTGCCAATTCCCTTTGCGAAGCGCATGACGGGCTTCGCGCGCGAGATTAGGCGATGACCTGATCAAGTCTAGGATGGCCCTACGGTCAAAGACGAAGCCCGGGCCTGCCTTGATCGTAACTTTCGGCGCGAAGTTCACGCCGCCATCCTTCACGTCTACATCCGCTTGAACGGCGAGGTCTTGGAGCTGCACAATTTGAACGCCGGGAATTTGCTGGGCCTGTTCGACCACCGAGGCATGACCGGTGCTTATCTGGAAACGAGTTCTCTCTAGTAGCTCGTCGGCCTCTTGCGGATACTCTGCTCTGAGAGTCTTGTCCCAATAGAAATATGCGGACATCAGTACAAGCTTCGTGTACTCGGGGAAAGTTCTAGCGCTTGAGTCACTCAAGTTTGAAAGACCAATCAGTTTTTGTTTAACGATTTCGTTGTCAGCAACGACTTCAGGATCAACGTTCCACGCTGCCGGTAATGTCGAGTCATGCCAGCCCGTGCTCGATAAATATTGCGAAATACTTTTGCCCGCTTGGTAAACGCCGTAGCGTTCCGAAACCTTCGCCATAAACCATCCGGCGGTGGGCGTGCCGTTACGAAGCACAATGGGGTGAGTGCGATCGGGAACGCTCGGCGAAACGAAGTCTAGATCTTGGCGAAAATAGTCGCGCACGGTGTACAGATGTTCAGCGGCGCCCAGCCATCCCATTCTTCCGCCCGTTAATTTCGAGATCTGGTGAAGCCTCTTAGAAAATTGATTCGGGGGAAACGCTTCCAGAAAATCGTTCAGATTCGCAACGATCACTTCATCGGTCGCGCCGTCCACTCCGCCACTAGCGAAAGTCGAGAACACGGGTTTGCCCGTAACAGGATTCTTTTTCATCTTAAACAAACGTGCCTGCGCGGCCGCCATCGCGTGCATAAAGACATGACCGTCGCTGGGTTTCAAGCCGCGCGCTAAAGTTTCTTTGAGCATGCTTAAACCCGCGGCAAACAGCAAAGTGTCCATGCTGCCCGCTTCGCCCTGGGCCCCACGGCCAATCTCCCAAACAAGTTTATATTTATCCCGCTCAAGAGGCGTCGATTCGTAAGCCTTATCCAATTGCCAGGGCATATTCTCGTTTTGCTGACGCACATGGGAGTTCGACGTCTGTCCCGCCACCGTCCAAAGCGTGGCTTGAGTCAGTGCCGCATTTTCGCCGAGCATCGGGAACATGGAGAACGGAATGTCCCCTTTATTAGCATCGATCTGTTTTCCGTCAAGATCGCTGGCTCTTTCTGTCTTGATCAAATCAAAGAATCGGAACTGCGTGGACTTCAAACGGTCGCCCGTTTTAATCAATCTATCCACTTGAGCCTGCGAAAGATAACCGGTCGACAACATCCGATTCAGCGGAAAAAGCTGATTGGCCTCTAGCAAACTGGCGCAAAAGTCAGAAGCCTTTAACTTGGTACGGTGAGAGAAATAAGATTCAAACTTCCCGTCTTCTTCCTTAAGCCATTGCTGGTGACCAAAACGAGTCGAATCCGGGTAATAGGAGATCACCATCCGGGGGATCTCTTTGGGCATGAAGCCGTAGACGTCTGATGCAATAGGGGCCGCCACCACGGTGACAACAAACGCGAAATTGAGCAAAAATAGTTGCTTAAGATAAGCCATTGACATGCCCGTGTTTTCCTTCGCCCTTTGGGAATATTTAACGCAAAGGATGTGCCATTCCTTTTAACGACGACGCGCCTAGATTTCCCATATGCCTTTGAGAAAGAAAACTTTGGCCCCTCAGCTAGATAGGCGGTTATCCCTTGAAAGGACTAGGCTCTTCGGCGGAACTTGTATTCTTGGTGGTCGGTTTGTGATGGCGAGAGAATAGGGAGCTGGTCCATTTGATTCGCATGACTTGACGCTTCCGCGCCGGCGGCGGCTACTGCCGCGGCTCGGGCTCCGAGGACGAGTATTTGAATTCCTTTGCTGACGGATCTTAGTTGCTCGCCTTGTTCGCGCGCATTATCGGCCATCTGGGTCATCTTTTGAGCGGCAAGGTTGTTTCTTTGGGCGGTGCTGTCCAATTCACCCATTGTCCGCGATGTTTCATTCACGGCATTTTCCTGTTCTTTTGTGGCGCCGCCGATCTGACTGATTTTGTCTGACATCGAAACAATTTCTTTCGAAATTTCCTGAAAGCGTGTCAAGGCCAGCGCCGAAACGCTCTTACCCACGGTGATTCGTTTTTTCACATCCGAAACCAGGCTATCCACTTGTCTTTGGGAATTCGTCAAAAGGCTTTCAATCTCTCCGGCCGCGGCTCCGCTCGTGTGCGCTAGCTTTCCGACTTCTTCGGCGACAACGGCAAAGCCTCGCCCATGTTGTCCGGCTCGTGCCGCTTCGATAGAAGCGTTAAATGACAAAAGTTGTGTCTTGAAAACAATATCGTTAATGATTTTTGTTTTGTCGCGAATCTCGTTAATTATGGCGACCAGTCCTTCCAGACCCCGGTGGCTTTCTTCAATGGATTCCATGGAACTCGCCATTTCGCCCATGATCTGAGAGCCTTCTGCTGTCTTGCCGCGCACATGTTCGGAAACCGTTTCGATTTCAACGACGTGCCGGCCAGTCTGCTGGATCATGTTGCTCATTTCGGTCATCGCCGCCACGGACTCTTGAACCGACGCGGCCTGCTGAGTAGAGGCAGATGAAAGCTCGGCCGCCTGAGCCTTCAAAGTCAGGCTAACTCTTTCACTGGACGCGGTTGTGGCGGTCACTTGCGCGCGCACGGCCTCGAGCGGCTGAGCAAGGCTTCGCACGATAAAAAGGATAAGCATTGAGAGCAAAAGCTGAACGAACGTAATCGCAATGGAAATCAGGATAATGCTTTGGAAAACCTTAGAATTAATAGTTTTAAAGTTATACCCGACTTTTAAGAAGCCTAGGGATTTACCATCGGTTTTAATTTCACGAACCATTTCTTGGGATCCCCAAAGGGCGCTTAGCTCATTCAATGCGGTTTTGGGGTCGATTCTCTCCTTGCGGCTAAAGCCAGTAAGGAATTTATCATTTGAATCTAAAAAGTAGGCATAATCAATCATTTCGACTTTAACTGCTTCCGAAGAAAAGCCGTCTAGAGCCGTCAAATCCCAGTTTTGGATATAGACGGCGCTAGCCCTTTCCATAAAAATGGAGATGCTATCAATCTTGCTCAGCCCTAGGCCGCGGAGTTGAGTACGCTGCTGGAGTACCAGGCCAAGACCGAAGAGAATCAAACAGATCGCGCTGACGACATTCAGCGGAATTATAATTCGGTTCGATATGGAATGATCTTTTGCAAAAAACCAATTGAGCATCTTCATAGAACGTCCCTCCCCGGGACTTTACTTCATTTTTTCAACTTCGACCGCTCAATGTCACCACGCAAAACCGAACGAATACCTTCTGAGACTCTGTTACAGCATCAACTAACGAAGAGTCAGCAATTCATGCTTGACAATCTATTACGCTAATCCGAAACTCCTTCCTT
>JBEIHA010000132.1:0-8159 GCA_040381635.1 Pseudobdellovibrionaceae bacterium | reverse complement strand
GGAACTCAAGCGAGTAGTGCCGATCCCCGGTCGGACGGGCGAGAGAAGATGGGGCCCTAATCCCAATCAAGACGACGGTGACGGCGAAGAAGGGGAAGAGGCAGAAGAAGGCGATGAGGACGGCGACAAGCCGGCCCGCGGTCGAAAGCCCGGTAAGAGCGAAGGGGATCTGTCTTGGGTGGATATCTCCCTGGACGATTGGGCCAAGGCTTTAGAGGACGTGGTCGAACTTCCCAACTTGCGCCCAAAGGGCGACAAGAGCCGTTCGGAATCCGAGGAAAAAGGCGGCAAAGTTTTTAAGCGCCACGGAACCGCCGTCAATCGCGAGATCATTCGAAAGGCCTATAAGAAGGGCCTCGCGCAGACTTTGATCGAAGAGGATGAGGACGACGATCAAACACCGCCGGGCATCATTCGCCGTGGACTTGGTCTGTTAAACGAACGTGATTGGGCCGTGCGCGGCTGGCAACCCGTCAAAGAGCCCGAGATCAGTGCCCAAGTGACGATGATTATGGATTTGTCCGGTTCGATGGGCGACAAAGTTCCCACGATGAAACGTATGTTCTTCGATTTGCGGGCGATACTTATGCGCAAGTACAAGAAGATTGAATTTCGTTTTATCTCATTCGATAGCGAAGCCCACGTGTTCGACAATTTCGATGATTTCATTCGCTCCAAACTGGGCGGTGGGACCAGCTATGTCCGTGCCTTGGAAAAAGACTTAGAAGTTAAAAAGCAATTCCCGCCCGATAAATTTGACCGCTTTACGGCAGTGATCGGGGATATGGAAGACCACGCTGGAGCGGAATTCCAGCAGGCGCTAGAAAACGTGATCGCGGAATCACAATTCGTCACGGCGATCACTTTGAACGACCGCCCGGATAGCTTTGGCTTGGGTACGTTCTTTAAAGAATTGCACGAACGTGAGCCCTACTTCGGTCACGCGGAAGTGATTCCAACCGAGAGCTACCGACCCGTGATTTTTCGTAAAGCCTTCAAGAATCCAGAAAGATAAAAAAAAAGCCGGCGTGGTGGGGTCCAGCCGGCTCGAGTGGGGGTCATCCATAGGGGTATGGGGGTCTATGGAATTTTTTAAAAACAAATCAAAAACAGTTTAGTTCGCCTTTAAAGCGGTCTCATCCATTACGTAGGGACGGGCCTCACCGATACTGTCGAATCGGCGATCCACGACCGGGGCGCTTTCGCCCCATCCTACTTCTACATCAACAAAATCAACTACGGTCGCACGCTCAGCTTCCGAATCACCGTCGAGTACGGCGGCGCTGGCTTTCGCGTCGATATCTCTGTGCAACACGGTACGGGTGTTGTTGTTGTCATTGATCATTCTGTTAAAGTCGATGCGCGTTGATGTCTTCATGTCAGTGGCGCCCGCAAAAGCCGAAGATCCGGTGACTGCGACAACGATCAAACTTATGATTTTCACTTGTGCCTTCATAACAACTCTCCGTTTCAACAACTGCTTACTCACCTACTTAGCAACGCTGATGCCAGGCACCGCATTGAATTTAAGCGATCTTCAGGCGAAAACCTGCCCAATGTTTGGACACTGGTATCGCCACCTTCGGCACCTGTACTGGCGTTAGACACCCCTTTTGAGGGGGGAGAGAGCTAAGTCACTAGGATAAGGATGAATTGCCTCGGACCTGCTCCCGGGAATTAAGTGCCTAACGGTGAATAAACCTTGGACTGTTCGTCTCATTTTAATACCTTTGTAAGCACGTTTTATCCGGGGGGATGAGCATGGCATGGGGGCTTCTGTTTTATAGTCTTGTAGCGGCGTCAGCGGGCGCCGAACTGATCTGGCCAGCAAGCACTATATATGGACAAGACGATCGGCGCTTGGTTGATTCCACGGTCCCGCGCGAAATATCGATGCTCGCCCAGTCCGTCGGTGCCCTATTTTTAAAAAGAGACGTGACGTTCCGTGAGGGGCAAATGTGGCGGGAGTCTGAGCCCCTCGGCCGCGCCTACGGACTTTGCCGCCAGGAAAGATTCGTCGCTTTACCTTCGAGCGCCGAGTGCACTGGATTTTTGATTACGCCCACCCGAATCGCGACGGCAGGACATTGTATTCCGGCGTCGGTCACTTGCAACGATATCATCTGGGCCTTTGATTACACCGAGGGCCAATACACTTGGGACGGCGAACGCCTAGGTCTTCCGCAAAGCAAAACCTATCGCTGCAAAAGGATTTTAGCCAAGCACAATAACCGCCATCTCGATTACGCCGTAATCGAACTTGACCGGCCGGTGGAAGATCGTTGGCCACTGAGGCTGGCGAATTCGGCGGAAATTCACCCTGGTGAAGAGATCTTTGCTCTCGGATTTCCGCAAGGCATCCCCATGGTTTGGAGCTCAATGGGGCAGGTCCGCCGCCGCGAAGGTCGCCTTAAAGTCTTCGCCCAGATCGATTTGAGCGAAGGCAATTCAGGCTCGCCTATTTTCGCAAGCAAAAGCTTTGATGTGCTGGGAGTGCTGATCGAAGGGGAAGAAGACTTGCGTCGCCATCGTAGAAACTCGTGTAACCAATCGGTGATGTGCGACGAGCAGGGTTGTCGTGGCGAGGTTTTTTTAACGGCCGACGTTCTAAAGCCGTTCGTCGACTAAGCCCGCGACCCTAAGGCCAGTAGAGCACTCCGAGAGCGGCCTCGGCACTCAAAATAAATGGCGATTGGTTTACGTACCCACCGAAGCGAAGCTCGGCGAAGGCCGAAAGGCTGCGACCAAAATCCATTTGCCCACCGACCGCCGCGTGCCCGCCGAGGTATGTGGGTAAATCTTCCGCCGCCACGGGCAGATGGCTTCCGCCCAAGACCAGCTTGGCGTCGCCGGCCTTACTGGCCTCCAAACCAAATCCGTAGTAGAAAACCGGTTTCGCCAAGGGCGTCCACATCTTCTGCAGAATCGCTGAATACATGGTGTGATCGAGGCTCAGTGCCCGACCGTTGGTTGCGGAAAGATTGGTGTTGGCCGAACTGGTGTAGGCCGTTAGACGATAGGTAAAGATAAAGCGCCAGAAATCTTCTTGCCCATATTGCATAAGTAAAAACGGCGAAAAGCTGGTGCTCATGAAGTCTTCCGTCGAGTACTGAACTTGATCGTCGGTTTCGAAGTCTTTGCCCGCGTGTTTGAGATAGCTATACAGCCCGCCGGCCCCGAAACCGAACTCCCCACGCGAGGTAACCACGTCGGGACTTTCGAGGTCTGTGTTAAAAACGTAGCCCGCCCTCCACTTACCACCTCGCAGGACTTGCACTCGGGTGTACCTGTCTCCGCGCTTACGAATGACTATTCGCTCGCCTTCTTTGGTCATGACCAAAAGAGATGCGCCCTCAATAGGCTTGGTGAACACCGGCACGGCGTTGGGTAAATTGAGCCACTCAATTTCCGCCGCCCCGGCGGTGTTGATTATAAAGAAAAGACTCAAAAGAAGAGACATGGTGATCTTAATGGTAAGGACTATCCGCCTTGGGCACACCTTCGTTTTGCCCCTCTTGACTGCATCGCGCCATAAGCCTAGATTGGCGCCATGAAAAACCGCGCCAATCCCATAGAAATCGTGCTGAAAGACCTGCCCCTAGACGGCCGCGAATTCACCTACACCCGTGAGAGCGGGGAGCTGAATTCGGCTTTGAAGGATCTTATCCAAGATAATGATTACCAGGTGAAATTCACGCTTCTGCCGGCTGGAAACGCGTACAGCTTGAAGGGCGAAATGAAGACCGGAATGGATCTTCAATGTTCTAAATGCGCCAGTGACTTAAAATATCCGGTCCGAGCCAAAATGAATGAATTGATCGTGGTCGAAAAACCGATGTCCAAAGGCGATCAATTGGTCCGCGCTAATCACGCCCACGAGCTACAGGACGGCGGCCCAGACTACCTTATGCTCGACAGCGACAGTTTTAAAGTCGGCGATTACATTCATGAAGTCATAGGTTTGGCCGAACCCATTAAGCCCGTTTGTCCGCCCGAAAACGCTCACACTTGCGCGGAAGAGCTCAAGAACATCGAGCGGGAATGGCTGAGCGTGAGCGAGGCTGGCGGGCCGCCCATCAAAGCGAATCCATTTCAAATCCTTGAAAAAATGAAATTAAAGGGTTGATTTCGTTCATCTAATGAATAAAAGTACCGTTTCGAAAATTAACTCAAAGATCAGGTGACTCAATGCCAACTCCCAAGAAGAAAACCTCGCGTTCACGCCGCGACATGCGCCGCTCCCACGACTTCCTGACTCCTGTCGGATCGCAAGTATGCCCTAACTGTGGCGCCGTCGCTAAACCGCACCACATGTGCATTTCTTGCGGCTACTACAAAGGCCGGGAAGTTGTAACGGCCCAAGCGTAGGACCTCATGGCGCCATTCAAAGCGCAATATAGGTCACGGATCGCGGGCACCGGATCTTTCCTGCCCGAGAAACGACTGACCAATGCAGACCTGGAAAAAATCGTTGAAACCAACGATCAATGGATCGTTGAACGCACCGGAATAAAAAGTCGAGCCATCGCCGCTGACGACGTCAACACCAGCGATCTCGCTTTAGAAGCTTCAAAGCGCGCGCTTGAAGCCGCAAATCTCACGGCAAAAGATATTGAAATGATCCTGGTCGCCACCGTGTCACCTGATCAACCCATGCCCAATACGGCTTGCGTACTGCAGCGTAAACTCGGCGCGGGACAGTGCATGGCCGTCGACATTTCTGCCGCCTGTACGGGCTTTGTTTATGGTCTATCCATCGCGGATCAGTTTATTCGCTCGGGGACCTACAAAAACGTTTTGGTGGTCGGCGCGGAAATTCTTCATCACTATGTGAATTACAAGGATCGTGAAACCTGCATACTCTTTGGCGACGGAGCAGGTGCCTGCCTGCTTTCGCGCTCTCAAGACGATGAGACCTCTGAAATTTTTAGCGCTCATCTTCACGCCGATGGCGCAATTTCAGATCTCTTCGTTTTGCCCGCCGGTGGTTCGGCGATTCCCTTCTCGGCACGCGTGCTCGAAGAAAACCTTCAGTACGTGCGCATGAAGGGACGCGAAATATTTAAGCACGCCGTGCGCACCATGTCGGACGCCTGCAGCGAAGCTTTGGAACACAATAAAATGAATCCCGAGGAAGTCTCTTGGGTTATCCCCCATCAGGCCAATTTGCGAATTATTGAAGCGGTGGCCAAGCACTTCAAGATCCCCATGGACAAAGTCGTCGTCGAGATCGAAGATACCGCGAACACCTCCGCCGCGACGGTCATTATCGCTTTGGACCGCGCCATTCGTGATGGACGCATCCAGCGGGGACAAAACTTACTGCTGACCGCTTTCGGAGCGGGCATCACCAGCGGCTCGATCTTAATGAGGTATTGATTCCATGTGGACATCTCTGTTTCCCGGCCAAGGCTCTCAACATCCCGGTATGGGAAAGTTTTTGCGCGATGAATTTAGCGTGGCGAAACAAACTTTCGAAGAGGCTTCGGACGCTCTTCATTTGGACCTAAAGAAATTATGTTTCGAAGGCAGCGAAAGTGATTTGGCGCTGACCGAAAACACTCAGCCTTGTTTGCTGTTGGTTTCTACCGCCACGCACCGAGTGCTCGTAAAAGAGTTTGGCTACAACCCGGTGAATGCCGCCGGGCACTCGGTGGGCGAATACGCAGCCGTCGTAGCGGCCGGAGCTTTAAGTTTTACCGACGCAATGAAAGCCGTGCGCAGGCGCGGGCAAGCCATGCAGTCGGCGGTGCCTTATGGCCTTGGCGGAATGAGTGCGGTCATGGGGCTCGAACCCAAACAAGTTTTTGATCTTTGCGCCTGGGCCGAAAAAGAAACCGGCGATGGCCCCGTGCAACCGGCCAACCTGAATGCGCCCGGACAGATTGTGATCAGCGGAAAAAAAACCGTTCTCGATTGGCTGTCGGTGAATTTTAAGGCCGAAGCGATAGGAATAGAAGGCCGAGTTAGGTTTATCGCACTGAAAGTTTCGGCGCCTTTTCATTGTTCAATGATGAAGCCGGCAGAAGAAAAAATGGCCGAAGTTTTAGGTGAAATGAAATTCCTAGAGGCGAAGTTTCCTGTCGTCCAAAACGTGTCGGCCGAGCCCGTCACCGACGGTGCAATATTGCGGGAAAATCTGATCAAGCAGGTTTCCGCCCCCGTACGCTGGATCGAAAGTGTGCAAAGGATCACTTCCCTCGGTGCGACTCAAGCCGCGGAAGTGGGCTGCGGCCGGGTGATCTCTGGCTTGGTCAAAAAGATCGATGGCGAAAAATTGCCGGTCTTCAATTTAAATTCTCTTGAAGACATTAAGACTTTCGAAACGAAATTTAAAAGCGGAGTTTAATATGGATCTTAAAGGCAAACGCATCGTCGTTACTGGAAGCAGCCGTGGGATTGGCGCGGGCCTGGCAAAAGCCTTAGCTGCCCAAGGCGCAAGAGTCGCAGTAACCTATTCCTCCAGCGCCACTTCCGCCGAAAAAGTGATGGGTGAACTGCCCGGCGAAGGTCATTTGTTGGTGAATTTGAATGTGTCTTCGAGTGAATCCGTGGACACGGCTTTTGGGGAAATTCTCGAAAAATTCGGCGGTCTGGACGGGCTCGTCAACAATGCGGGAATCACCAAGGATCAATTGCTGATGCGCATGAAAGATGAAGATTTTGATTCGGTGATCGCAACTAATTTACGTGGGGCCTATCTCTGCACAAAGGCCGTTATGCGCCCAATGATGAAGGCGCGCGCTGGCTCGATCGTCAACGTGTCGAGCGTGGTCGGTCAAATGGGTAACCCCGGCCAAAGCAATTACTCCGCCTCAAAAGCGGGTCTAGAGGGCTTTACGCGCTCGGTGGCATTGGAGATCGCCTCGCGTGGCATCCGGGTGAACGCCGTAGCACCCGGTTTTATCGTCACGGACATGACAGACGCTCTCGACGAGAAACAAAAGGAAGCTATCCAAGCGAAAATTCCCTTACAAAGATTGGGCAACGTGGACGACATCGCCCATTCGGTCGCCTTCCTGCTTAGTGACGCATCGCTCTACATCACGGGCCAAGTCCTCCAAGTGAATGGTGGGCTCTACATGTAAAACGTCGGGATCACTGTACATCCGGCGTTTTTCTGGGGTATAACTTTGACTCGATACCGAAATTTATAAAAATGCGAAGAAAATAGGAGATGATATGTCCTTACAGCCCAAGGTCATGAAAATTATTGAAGAGCAACTCGGTGTAGATCCGGATCGCGTAAAGCCCGAATCTTCTTTCATCGACGATCTGGGAGCCGACAGCTTAGACATCGTTGAGCTTGTCATGGCCATGGAAGAAGAATTCGAAATTGAAATTCCTGATGAAGATGCCGAGAAATTGCGTACCGTTTCCGACGTCATGAAATATCTCGGAACCAAAGGCAAAGCCTAATTTAAACCGGATGACTATGACCCCTACCTTGGGGTCATATATTTTTTGCTAAGCTCGATTGCCATGGGGCCGCCGTAACTTGCAGCACGCTTGCCGCCCGCCATCTAAAGATCAGGGAGGATTTTGTGAGCAAAAATATCTTTACCCGCCCCAGTGAACCCGAACGTCGCGTGGTCGTGACCGGGATCGGTTTGATCACCCCGTTAGGTCTAAACTTGGCGGAAAGCTGGGATGGACTTATCAACGGCCGATCGGGAATCGCACCCATCACACTTTTTGAAGCCAGCACTTACGATGTTCACTTCGCTGGCGAAGTGAAAGGCTTCGACGCTGATCTTTACGTTCCGAAAAAAGAACAAAAGAAAATGGATCGCTTCATCCACTTCGCGCTCGCGGCCACTAAAATGGCGATGGAAGATGCTTCGATCACCGACTTGACCGATGAACAGAAAGACCGCGTAGGAACCATCATCGGCGTCGGCATGGGCGGACTCCCCTACATCGAAAAACAATATGACATTTTGAAAGAGCGTGGACCGGGACGGGTTTCGCCGTTCTTTATTCCATCCGTAATTACGAACTTAGCCGCTGGCCAAGTGAGCATGACTTACGGATTCAAAGGTCCAAATTACGCAGTCACCTCGGCCTGCGCTTCGGGTGGGCACGCGATCGGCGAAGCCACGGATTTTATCCGTCAAGGGAAGTGTGACATTATGATCGCGGGCGGAAGTGAAGCCGTC
>JBEIHA010000131.1:0-8193 GCA_040381635.1 Pseudobdellovibrionaceae bacterium | reverse complement strand
GAATGTGAACTTGAGGCTCGTAGCTTAGTGGATTGCGTATTGCTCGCCGATCTTAAAGCCATGTCAGTTTGAATCGTATCACTTACGTTGTGCACCCGAATCCAATCTGAACTCGCTTGCCCCAGAGAATGACGCTATATTCTTAGCAACCACCTTTCGGCGGAGCCACTAGTTGAGCCCACTTATCATTCTGCAAAACTCGGAAATCGAAAAGCCTGGACTTATCCTGGAATGGGCCAAGCAACGGAAAATGGCCACACGTCTCGTGCGCGCTTTTGAAAACGAGCCCTTTCCCGTGATCGATGACGTCGAGATGTTGATTGTCCTCGGCGCACCCGTGCGAGTCGGCGACGACATCGACTGGTTGAAGAATGAACGCGCTTGGCTACGCCGTATTGTTGCGCGCGACACTTTAGTTTTGGGATTAAGTTTCGGGGCGCACTTGTTGGCGGACGTCTTAGGTGGAAAAGTCTGGCCCGCGCCCGCGGCTGAAATCGGTTGGCACGAGGTGAAATTCACCAGCTTTAATTTGGCTGAAAATATCGCCGTACTTTTTCAATGGCGCGACGAGGAATTCGGCTTACCCGAGGGCGCGCGCATTTTGGCAAAGAGTCGTGCGGGCGCTCATCACGCGTTTCAGAAGGACTACGTCACGGCTTTGAATTCGCATTTGGAAATCGACCTGGAACTCGTTGAGGCCTACATCGAGCACTTTTGGGATGAAAAATGGTTCGCGCGTGAAGGTCGTCATTCGCCTTTCGTTCAAGAGCCCGAAGAAATGCGCCTAGGCCTCGAGGGTCATTGTGTGGCCTCCGCCAAATTCGCATTCGACTTCTTGGATCTTTGGTCCGAGGGGATCTTTCAGTCGGAGACACCCTTAAAGTTACTTAAATAGTTTATAGGTGCGATGCCGAAAGGTCCGCACCGGCCGCGCTGACGCGGATCCAATGCATACCCGCCGCGCGTGCGGCTTGGACGCCCAGGTCGGCGTCCTCAAAAACTAAACAAGAGGCGGGATTGACGTGAAGCTTTTGGGCTCCGAGCAAAAAGCAATCAGGGGCTGGCTTGCCCTTGGCGTAGTCTTCGGCCCCCACCAGCGCGTCGAATTTGTCGAAAAGTTGCAAATGCCTTAGGGTTTTCTCCACCGATTCGCGGGGGCTACCGGAAACGACCGCAAAAGGCACCCGGCCGTGGAATTCGGCAATCACTTGGGAGACAAAGGCGATGGGCTGGACGGTCGGGATAAGATCCATATAGGCAGCTTCTTTATCTTTGGAAACAACGTCGGGATCCATATTCAGGCGATGCTGCTCGTTTAAGAGACCCACGATCTTACGAGTGGGGCGGCCGGCCCACATCAAATGGTCGGCCAGCGAGATGGAAGCGCCCCATTTTTTTAAAACACGGTTCCAGGCCACCAGATGCACGGGCATCGAATCGGCGATGGTGCCGTCACAGTCGAACAGAAAAGCCGAAAACTTATTGAGATCGATCATTTTCTTCACGTCCATGCAATAGCTTTAACATAGTCTGGTCGGGAGTGACACCCCTGGATTTGTGACGTAGTTAAGACCCATGTCTAAAACTGAATCCCAAGAATTTTTTCTCGTCGCTTTGCCTGGCCTTGAAGACATCGTGCAGGCCGAAGTGCGCGAATGGTTTCCTGCTTTCGACAGCAAAGTGGAGCACGGCGGGGTCAGCGTGATGGCTCCGTTAGCCGAAGGTTTGGCGATGAATCTGGCGCTGAAAACGCCGACGCGAATTTTGCTCCGCATGAAGACTTTTCGCTGCAAAGATTTTCCCAAGCTCTACAATAAAATCGCGGCCTTTCCTTGGAAGGATTGGATCGATCCGACCTGCGAAATCAAAGTGCATGTCTCCACCAGGCTATCTAGGCTGAAGATAAAAAACCGAATCGAAGAAACCTCCACCGATGGCTGGATCGAATATCAAAAAAAGCAAAACGTGAAGGTCGTGCGCGGAAAAACCGCGGACATGTACGTTCGTTTCGTGAATGACGATTGCACGATTTCGCTAGATACCTCAGGCGAACGCTTGCACAAGCGGGGGGAACGCACGCATATCGGTGAAGCCCCATTGCGTGAAACGATCGCCGCTTCATTGATTCAGCATTTGGGGCGCAAGCATGCCTGGAATATTCCCGGCAATGTGGAATTGATCGATCCGATGATGGGTAGCGGAACTTTTTTGCTCGAGGCCGCGTTTCGCGACAAGCTGGTGGAAGCGCGCGACTTTGCGTTCGAACGTTTTGCCGAGAAGCCCGATAGTCCGCCTAAGCTCCAGACCAAAAGGCCCAAGATCGATTCACTGATTGGTTTCGAAAAAGACGCCAAAACTTTAAGCGCGGCCAAGTCGAACTTAAAGGACACCTCGCACGTCACCATCAAAAAAGAGGACTTTTTTGACGCCAAGCCCTTGCCCCCGGCCGGAAATAAGCAGCGCTGGGTGATCGCCAACCCCCCGTATAACGAACGAATCAAGGTTAAAGAACCACTGGCCGAACTCTACGCTCGGCTGTTTGCCAAATCCGAGGAAGTGGCTAAACCTGACCTGGCCTGCTTTCTATTGCCCGCCAAGGCCGTAAAAGGGAAGTTCGACCTCCCCCGTGGTTGGAAAGTTTTGGAAAAAAGGCCCTTTTTGAACGGCGGGATTCCTGTGGTAGCCTTTGTTTTTGGGCGCTCCGTACCCAAACGGATTGACCAGGACCCGGTTTAAATCCATTATGGGCGCTTAAATTTCAAAAGGATTGAGCGATGAAATCAGTTACCGAATTCTGGACCGCCACGTTGAACAAAGGCATCAAAGCTAAAGAAGAGCTGACGGCCGCCGGCAAAACCGCGGAAGAAGTGATGGCCGGAATCGGCGAAGCTTTCAAATATGAAGGCGACAAATTGAAGCACTTTGTGAATGCGATTGAATGCGCGATCGCCAATCCCGAAAAATTGAGCCGCGTAAAGGTCATTCAATTGGCCGAGGGCGAAAAAGTACCCGCAAAAGCCACCAAGATTGAAGAGCATCACTATGTTCCGGATTTCCAACAAGAAGCCCGCGCGGTTGTAACAACCAAGCGTGATCCCAAAGCTTCGGGACCGAAGAAAGACGCCAACCGTCCGAAGACTTCTCCTTGGGGTTTGACGCCTGAAGAAAAGGCAGCCAAGAAAAGCGGCGGCAAGGCGCCCAAGCCTACGACCTAATGTTCTTCCAAAGACTTGGCGCCGGAATTTTAGTTCTGGCGCTGACTTCGGCTTGCGTTTCGACCTACCGCGGACCAGGGCCTGATTATTCTTATGTGGGAACAGCGGCCGATCAAGAAATCCAAAGATTTTCGCTTAAAGAAGGCTTCTTTCACCAAGGTTCAAATTTCTTTCTTATGGGTGCGGACCAAAGCCCTTACGTGGTGAAGTCACTAGAGCCCATTATTAAGGAAGTTTCGCCAAAGGCATGGCGTGAAGTCGAGAAGGGTCGAATCTGGCGCCGCGTAGGTCAATTTGCTCTTTTGTCCGCCCTTGTTATTCTGTTCAGCGAGCTTTCCGACGACGATGACCACTTTAGCCAAGAACAATCTTTTGCCTATTGGCCCTTGATAGGTCTGTCGTTCGGCGGCAGTCTGGTTCAGGCGGCTTACATGGATCGCGCCGCGCGCGAGTACAATCAAGACTTACGCGCGAAGTTCACGCCGACGTTGGGGCTGAATTTCGATTACTGAGCTCCCCTACGCGCGCAAGCTCCGCGCGAGAGATGTTTTACAGCCATCCCGCTGGGGTCAGATACGTGGCCCGGAATACATCATTGGTCATCACCTGCTGGGGCAACCAAACGTCTCCGCGTTCGGTGGTGGGATATCCGTAGCGGGCATTCTTTCCCCAAGAGTTGCGAATCAGATATTGGCAGGACTTTGTGACCTTGCTGTATTTTTGCCCGATCAAAACCACCGCATGAGCGCCGCAATTATTTCTCATAAGAGCATGACGCTCGCTGAGTTCGTAGGCGTGATAAGAACTGCTGGCGTAGTTTTTTTGTAAAGCGGGCGAAGCACAAAGGGCGATTGTGAGCGGTGTTTGGCTCTTACGCAAAACTTTGTCGACGCTTCCTAGGGATAGAGCTTTTCCCTGCCACCAGTCTTTGTAAGCGAATGCGCTTTGCACTTTGAAGGGCGGCACGGTCATGCCTCCGAGAAACATTTTCGTGTCGCCGTAAGGGATTTTAAGTTTCTCGTCTCCGCAAAGTTGCTCAAAACCCTTCATGAAAGTGAATCGGTTTTGGGCCAGAACATTGGCCCTGGTGTTATTTTTCAGTTCGCTGACTTCCAAGACGGCGGTAAAGAAATTTTCGGCGGTAAAGGGTAGCGCCAAGACCTGAGCGCCCTTCATGCCTTTGAAAGATTCAGGCGCGTAGGACATCAAGAAGTGCCTAAAATTTTCGATCTCATTCGCGCCCATTTCGTCTAGCATGGCTTGCATCATTTTCTTTTCCGCCAGCCGAGTCTCGGCGGTGTCCGAGGTAAACATTTTCGACGCGAGTAAGCGTTTGTATTCGTGCCCGCCTTTTGCCAAGGCGGCATCCACTTCGGTCTTAGAGAAAAGTGTGTAGGCGCGACCGATATTCATGGCGGTAAGGATGTTTTGGAGAGTGGCGAAGCGGGGCTTGTTGCGGGCATACATCTCTTCCAATTTTTCGAGGGCCAATTTATCGATCCAGCCTGGGCAAACTTTTTTTGCGCGAAGCATTTCGAGCAGTTCAAGCTCGTAGCCTCCGTCGAAGTCGATGTGCTCTTTGTCCTGTTTATTTTCAGCGATGATTTCGTACATGTAGTTGGCCCAATGAACCGATGATAGGCCTTCTTCTTTGAATTTTTCTGGCGCGTGCTGAAAACGGAAAGCATCAAGGGCGTTGATCGAAGCGTGCGCGTAGCAATTGCCGTAGGGATTTTGATTGCGCACGGGTATTTCTGAAAAAGGCTGACCAGGGCCATCCAACTGAAAATCCGCGCAAGTGCCGGCCGAGGAGAAGTTAAAGCGATAAGCCTCGGAGGAAAGATATTCATTAAACAGTTTAAGTTCTTGGGAGTCGCTGATGTAGGCCCAAATCGAATTCGCCGCGAGCTTCGCTTTGATGTGGGGGATGACTTGTTCAAGGGTCAAATCGTCATAGAGCAAAATCATGGCGTTGAATTGCGTGGCGAGGCGGCTGGGTTCGTTTGCGCGGGGTGCAATTTCTTTTTTTAGAACGGCGAAAATTTCCTCACGGGCTTTTTTGTCGCCGGCTTCGGTGGCCGCTTTCAACTTGGCGAACTGTGAACTATCCCGCATGCCGACTTGAATCCAATGCCATCGCGACTCGGCATCAAGGTTTTGGGCCAACGCCGGGTGGCCAGCGAGCATCAGGAAGACCAGGGCGAGCAGTTTCATATGACTCATGCCTTTCTAATGGAGCGGTTTTCGGCATTCGATCCCATAAAGCGTCACCGCCCGGGCCAGACGGCCCAATGGATTCGAACTCATTCTCTATGAGGATTTATTGCAACCGGGAGGCCATTTCAGAAGCGTGAAAGTCGATATGCTCGCCGATAAAGGTCGAGACAAAATAATAACTGTGATCGTAACCGTCGCGCATATGGATAGTGCTGGGCTGGCGGGCCTGTTGGCAGGCTTCCATAAAGTTTTCGGTGAGCAGTTGGGTCTTTAAGAATGGATCGGCTAGGCCTTGCTCCACGAGTAACGTCTTCGGGTGACGGCGGCCGGCTTTGATCAATTCGGTAGCATCGTATTCCAGCCATTTGGATTGATCGTCACCTAAGTATCCCATGAAAGCTTTTTGGCCCCACGGGGCTTGCACGGGATTCACGATCGGCGAGAAAGCCGAAACCGAGCAGAATTTTTCCGGGAAGCGAAGGCCCAACGTCAATGCCCCGTGGCCGCCCATAGAATGACCGGAAATGGCGATCATTCTATGGTCGATGGAAAATTGCTTTTGAACAAGCGTGTGCAATTCTTCGCTGACGTAATCCGACATGCGGTAGTGATCGCGGTAGCCATCGGTGGTGGCGTTTAAATAAAAGCCTGCGCCCGAACCAAAGTCATCGGCGTCGTGTTCGCGTGGTAAATCAAGCGTCCAGTCACCAGTTGGAACGGACGGGTTGAGATCTCTTGCCCGGCGCCCGCAACGCCAATCACGATCGATTCACCCCAGCCCCTGTGAGCGCATTCGAGCGCCGCGCGCATCAGCCCCACGTTGCCGACGCATTCGAAGGAGTAGTCCACGCCCCACTTCGTCATCTCGACGATGACGGCTTGAATGGGCTTGTCATGGTTTTTGGGATTTACAAAATCAGTGGCGCCGAATTTTTCGGCCATGGCTTTTTTGTCATCGTTGATATCGATGGCGATGATGCGTTTGGCGCCTGCCATTTTTGCGCCTTGTACGACGCTAAGGCCGATGCCGCCAAGGCCAAACACGGCGACGGTGGAGCAACCCATGTAATGATGAATCATCTTACCGTCTTTGGAAAAGCGCGAGGTGCCGTCGGGCATCAGGCCTTTGCCTTGGGTTGAGCGGATTTTTACGCACAGATTTGTTTTGCCCGAAGTGCAGAATTCACATTCCTTGCATTCGGGCGTGTAGAGCGGAATCACGTGATCGCCTTTTTTTTAGCGTGGTGACTCCTTCGCCAACCTGCTCAACAATGCCGCCACCTTCGTGACCCAAGATCACCGGGAAAAGCCCTTCGGGGTCTGCGCCTGAAAGCGTAAACGCGTCGGTGTGACAAACACCGGTGGCCACAATCTTGATGAGCACTTCGCCTTTTTTTGGAAGTTCGAGATCAACTTCTTCGATCGAGAGCGGAGTGTTGACCTTCCAGGCGACGGCGGCTTTGACTTTCATGGTGTTCGGCATAGGGTTCCTTTATCACGCGAAATCAGTGGAAAGGCCGGAACTTATCGATCGGATTGTATGGGGTCAAGACGGCAAGTGCCTTGTACGGCTCCGCCTTTCAGACTTTGGTCCAGGCCTCAGCCGTTCGCGCACACAAGTTCTACCAAAGTGGAATCTCGCGGCTTAAAATCAACGAAACCGTACCGCTGGAGCTTCCTATGCAAAAGTGTCTCTCGCTCGCTCTTTCTCTCTCTTTGATGGCTCCGGCTCATTTGCTATATGCGGCACCACCTGCTCCGGATATGGCCAAGGAATTTTGGCATCTGTACATGGCCCAAGTGGTGAGCTACCAACCGAATAAAGTTGGCCGCCAGGTCTTCCTCGAAAGCTTCGGGCTCAAGAGCAACGAGAATCCGGGGACAGAATTTTTCTCGAACGCCATGAAGGTAAAAACTTGGCCCGACATTTCAATCGACGGTGATGCCTTGGTCATTGAGCAAAAAGGGTCAAAAACCGTGAAGATCGAGATGGGCAAGCCCGGCACCATGATCATCAATGGTAAAGAACTCGCCTTGAATTTGAAGATGCCAATTGAAGAACAGATACGAAAATTCTTCCAGAAAGAGAACACCAAAGCGGCGCAGTTTCCTACCTTCTACTTTCTGCCCGAAGCCCAAGCACAGAGCGTCGGTGATGTTGTCTTAGATACCGCAATTGTGGGTGGGGTTTCTTATGGTGCAATTTATATGACCGCGTTGGTAACGTGGGGCGGAACCGGAGCAGCTTTGGGCGCGGTGGCAGGAACCGGCATAACCGCGACCGGTGCTGCCGTTGTTTGTGGAGCAGCCGTTTTAGCGGGCGCGGTTAAAGGCGATACAATGGGCCAACGTTTTCTAAATTGCGCCAGCAAACCTTTAAGCTGGATGGACATGAACCCTCGGGACCGCTTGTATCTGAAAAACCTGGATTGCGGCAGCGATACGATTTCAGTCTCCTTAAAGGCATCGACAGGCAAAGAAGAGAGACGTGTTTTCCAGAAGAGTGGTGGATCGCTGAAGTCGATTCAGCTTACTGGGGAATCAAACACGGTGACTCTTTTTACTTCCGCCGATCAAAAGCGAATTGAAAACGGTGAAACCCAAACTGGTCGCCAGCTAAGTCGACCGGCCAACAGCAAAATGTTGGATGAAGCGCAGACTTTGCTACGGGATTATGAATTCTATAGTCGTGCCTGCAGCGATCCTGCCCGAAGGAATGCTCTGATGGGGGCGAGGTAGAGTGGCGCTGTATCTGTCCGCG
>JBEIHA010000130.1:0-8213 GCA_040381635.1 Pseudobdellovibrionaceae bacterium | reverse complement strand
CGTTAACGCAGAATTACTTCTTTGGCTGCTGATATTCTTTCAGGTGAAACACTTTTTCGCCGATTTCGTTTTTCAAAACGTGTGGATGCTACAAAAGTCGCGACCGGGTTGGGATTTCGCTCCTCCTTTGGCTATTCATTGCGGAATTCATGCGGTGACGACTTTGGCGGTGGTTTTGTATATCAACTACAACTTTTGGTGGTTGGGGCTTGTGGATTTTGGCGTTCATTTTTTGATGGATCGAATCAAGGCGGGTCCGAAGTATTTAGGTCGGTATTCTGATGTACGTAGCAAGGCCTTTTGGGTGTCGTTTGGTATCGATCAGATGGTTCATCATCTAACCAATTTATACATTGTTTGGTTTTTAGCTACGCATTAGAACGTCGACGCAGAGTTGGATCTGACCAATCGATCCCAAAGCCATTCGTGGGGTTAGGGCGTTCAGGATTAATTTTTAGGCTAGAACATGGATCGGGCCCGCTGATAGATCCGGCCACTCCATTCTTCGATATCATCTAAAGTCGCGATGGCGCACGGAAGCACAAAGACCGCCATAAATGATCCAATCACCAAGCCCCAACCGAGGGCAAGGGCGATCGGTACAACGAAGAGATCTAGTCCACCAATCCCGTAAGCCGTCGGCAATACACCGACCACCGCCGAAATTGTCGTCAGCATCACCGGCCGAAGTCTGACGCCGGCGGCGTCGTAGATACTTTCTAGTTTACCCATTCCTTTGGCACGGTTTTGGTTCACAAAATCGATCAAAACGATCGCGTTGTTCACGATCACCCCGGACAAGGCGATGATCCCTAGCATCCCCATAAAGCTAATCGGCATATTGTGCAGGAAGAGAGTGAGAATCACCGCTATGGCGCCAAGAGGAATTGTGAGCAGTAAAAGTAAAGGCTGCAGCACTTGCTTGAAGAGTGCCGTTAAAATTAAAAATATGACGAAGATCGCCACGATAAAGGCCCGTCCTAATGACGCAAAGCTATCCCTAGTGTCTTGATCTTCACCGCCAAACACGAAGCGGAGCTTAGGATATTTTTTCTGAAGCTCCGGCAAGTGAGTGCGCACCTCGCTGTTGGCTTGGTCTGAGCTAGTGACTTTAACATCGACTTCGCCAAAGACCCGCACTTCGCGTCGATTGTCTTCGTGTTCGTAGGTGGCTAACGATCTTCCCGTCTCAAAGCGCGCGATCCGAGACAAGGGTACAAGGTCGCCCAGGCGATTTGGGATCTTTAAATTATTTAGCACTTGCAAAGGATCACGGCCTTTTTCGGCCAAGGACACGCGTACGTCGATCTCTTCATCTAAGGATCGAATCGAAGTGGCCGCAATTCCATCGAGGGCCGCGCGCACGATGTTTCCGACTTCGGCGACATTAAGGCCAGCCGCGCGGGCTTCGTTGCCTAGGACCTTGATGCGAATTTCTTCTTTGCCTAATAAATAAGAATTGGTTATATCCTCGGCGCCCTTCACTTTACGCACCAATTCTTCGATTTCCTTTGCCGCGGGCAGGATCTCTTCATACGTATCGCCTTGAATACCAATGCTGATGGGTTTACCAACCGGTGGTCCGCCTTGAACGCGGGCGAAGGTCACGCGTTCCAGTCCCGGTGGAGTGGCAATATCGGCCCTTAAAGCCGCGATGATTTCGTCCGCCGATCGTTTGCGGGTGTCTGAGGGTGTTAGAAAAACGGCCACCTGTCCGAATTGGCTTCCCCGGCGAGACATCGGATCGTCGCTGTCCTGCTGAATCACGCCCACGGCTGTGGTGTAAGCTTCGAGTTCGCCCTCACCCAAAGCGGCTACTTTTTCTTCGATCGGGCGCATAAAGACCAACGTGCCATTTAAAGAAGTGGGAGTAGGGGCTTCGGCTTGGATAAAAAAGGCCTCGATGCCGTCTGGCGGAAACAGAATCACTCGCATGGCTTTGGAAGCTATCAAAATGGCCGCACCAAAAGTCACGATCGCCCCAAGAAGAACCAAATAGCGGTGAGCGATCGCGCGATGAAGAACACTTTCGTAAATGCTCCAGGCGCGGGCCGTGTATCCCGACCAGATACGGCGCCAAGCATTTTGTGGCTTAGCCTTGCCATCGGCCGCCGCAATTCGCACCCAAGTGGCGAGCTGGCCCGGCAAGATAAAGAAACCTTGTAACAGAGTGGCAATCATCGCCAAGATTATGGCCAGCGGGATTTCGCGCACAAATTTTCCGAAGATCCCGCTCATCATCGCCATGGGTGCGAACGCCGCCATGGTGACAAAGGCCGCGGCGGTCACTGATCCCCAGACTTCCGCTGTACCTTCCGATACGGCTTCTTCAGGAGAGAGTCCTTCTTGCATTTTTCGGTAGGAATTATCGGCGATGACGACCGTGTTATCAACCAACAGTCCGGTCACCAAAATAAAACCAATCAGCGACACCAAGTTGATGCTCGCGCCCATGTTGTAGAACAAGCATATTGTTGCGAGGTAAGAAAACGGAATGGCCATGGATACGACTAAGGCCAGACGGATGGGCAAAGCGAGCGCCAAAATCAAGATGACGAGCAATCCGCCCAGCAAAAGATTTTCATTGAGCACCGAGATACGTCTTTGAATATCTTTGGAGATATCGTTGACGTAGGCCACCTGAAGACCATCGTCTTTGTAGACGGCGGCTTCACGCTCGACCGTAGCTAGCACTTCTTCAGATAAAGTGATCGCATCGGATCTTTCTGTTTTTAGAACCAATAGAGCCACCGAAGGCTTGCCACCCGAACGACGAATTTGCGTCGGTTTTTCTAGTCCGAAGCGAACTTTGGCCAAGTCGCCAACTTTGATCGGATCTCCCAATTCGTTGGCGCGCACGACCACGGCCTCGGCCTCTTCGACGGTGCGAAAATCACCGATGGTGCGTACGATTTTCTCGGTTCTCTCAGTCTCGCGAACTTCGCCTGCAGGAACAGTCACATTTTGACCGCGCAGAGAGTCCACCAATTCTTGCAGAGAAACGCGGTATTTGGCCAGACGGGCGGGGTCGGCCTCAATCTGCAATTCCACATCCCTGAAGCCTAGTGGAACGACCCTGGCCACTTTATCGATGAGCTCGATTTTCTTGCGTAGCTCGCGGGTGATTTCCCTGAGGCGCAGATCAGTAGCTGTATCCGAGCTTAAAGTCACTTCTAATACCGGAAACTGTTTGCTGTTCAAAGCGGTAACGGTCGGTTCTTCGGTGCCGTCGGGCCTTGAAGACCAGCGATCCACGGCTTCTTGGACTTCGCGTTTGCCTTCCGATTCGTTCGTTTCGTCGGGATCCAGTTCGATGCGGATTTCCGCCATACTGTCAGTGGAATCGGAAGTGGTTTTACGAACGCCATCAACGGCTTTCAATTCTTGTTCGATCGGATTGGTGATTAGTTTTTCAACTTGATCGGCGCCTGCCCCGGGCCAAATGACCCTAACGGTGATGATGTCGAAGTTCACCGGCGGAAAGGCATCACGGCGGATCATAAACAAGGAGCCGATACCCACGATCACCACGAAAAGTGTGATCACATTACCAAAAGATTTCTGGCGCGCGAAAAAAGCAATCAGCGTTTTCATGGCAGGGCCTCCAAAGCCTCTGGGATTTGACCGGAAAGTTCGCGCAAGCTCCATTGCGTTCTTCTTAAAGAAACTTCTTCTTGCCGCAGGCGAATACGCGCAATCAATGATTCATCTTCGGCGCGGGTCACGTCGTTCAAGCGAATGCGTCCAATTGCGAAGCGTTCTTCTTCAAGTTTACTGCGCTCGGTCTGACGGCGGGAATTTTCATCCAAGTACTTTAGGTCTTTGAGCCGACGGGCAATTTCTTTGCAGCGAATTCCCCAGCGCACACGCTCTTGGTCGGCCAAAGCTCTTGCTTGAGCCCCCGTGCGGGTCGCCGTACTTTGCGAATCTCTTCGTTTCGCTTCGGCGTCGAATAGACCCAGCGGCATTTCGAAGCGCAAACCCACTTCCCAGCCAACATGATCGCTGCGGGCGGCTTCTCTAGCACTAGCGCCGAGAGCGCTGTCGATTCCATTGGTGGAATACCTGGCGCGCAAATTTAAATCTGGTCGCTTGTCGATTTCGGCGCGTTCCAATTCAATTTCGGCACGCTTTTGCGCGACTAAAGCTTGGCTCAATGCTGCTGAACCCTTGTCGTTCGCCGCATTTTGACAGAGAGCTCCGATTGTAGGGTCAATGGGGTCGAGGACCAAGGGAAGCTGGCTAGGGTCAATTTTTGCTGCGATTTCTGCGTCTAATTTAAGCGCTACCGCAAGTTTAAGCCAAGATTCCTGCAATCGTTCGCTGGACTCGCGCACTTCAAGTTCGGCAGAGACACTGGCCGCCTCGGACTCTAAAACATCCGGTCGTTCCGCCGTCCCGCGCGCGGCACGCACTCGAGTCATCTTTTGAATACGCTGACGGCGTTTCAATGTTTCGGCGGCGTCTAAGACTCGGGCTTGGGCCAGCCAGGCCTCGTAAAATTCATCGGCTAGGCTTAACGCAAAGACTTCAAGCTCGGCGCGGCGCTGCTCACGGAAAATTTCGGCGCTTAAGAATTCGGCCTTGTAACCCAGACGACTGGAAGCCCCGAAACTGTCGCGCCAGAGGCTTTGACCAAGGACGATGTCAAAGCGAGATTCGTTGAAATCGATCGTCCCGGGGGAATTGGCCCCGGGGCGAAAGCCCAATTCGGTCGGCCCAAAGCGCGCGTCTAAACCCAACGAGGTTCCGCTCAGAAAGTTTTGTTTTACACCCAAACCAAGGGTCGAAGTCTCAAGTCGATTCGGTTCAAAAGGACTCGCCGGCTCAAGTTCACTGTTCGTTTGAGAGATCTGAGCGCTGAGCAGTGGACGGTAGGGGGAGCGAGCGCGCAGTTCCGCGGCCTCGGCACCCAATTGCACGGCCTGTATGCCCTTATAAGTATCCGATCTTTGTTTAGCGATCGAGAGAAGCGTGGCCAGGTCTAACTTCCCACCGGGCAAGGCGCTCAGTGCTTGTCGCTGTTCCGCGGACATGTTTGTGGCCGTAGCAAAGGCGGTGAATGTGGTTACGGAAAAAGATATGAATATCAGCAGCCGTCCAAGCATGGGGGCCTCCTAAAAAAAGTAAGTGTACACTTACCAAAATAACCCTTGTGTTGACTTTTGCAAGTGAACACTTACAATCACATAGCATATGCTAAAGACGAAGAAAAAGTCTCAAAATGGCGCGAGGAATAAAAAGCAGGCCAGCCGCGAGCACACTAAAGACAATCTCATGCGGGCGGCCCTTGAAATGTTCTCGACCAACGGCTTCGACGCGACGTCCACAAAATTGGTCGCGCAGCGCGCGCGGGTCAACGAGTCGCTGATTTTCAGATACTTCGGCGACAAGGTGGGGCTATTGACCGCAGTTGTTCTGTCGAAAATCGCAGAGAATGAATCGTCAATGCACGACTACAAGCCCGGCCAAAGCGCTGCTGAAGAGGTTTGCAACTACATGAATCACCACTTCAAAAGCGACTATTCTCACCGAAGATTTCTGAAAGTGGCGATTTCACGCTGTCTCGTCGACAACAAGATGAGGAAAAGAATCTTGCATCACATCCCCGTAAGGGGTGATCCATTTCTCACGGGCCGACTTGAGGCCTTACGCAAGCAAGGTCGATGGAGTGTAACGCTTTCCCCTGAGCAAATTAGTCTGCATGTCTGCACTTACCAGACCGGAATGATGCTGACGATGGTCGCGCTCGATGCGCTCACTCCGAAAGTGGCGAACGAGCAAATCCGCGAGTTCTGTCGCGGACTCGGGCTTTCGTAATCGCGAGCCGTTGTAGCGACTAACTTTTAGGGGAATACGGTACATTCCGATACGTGACTGTATCACTTGGATCATCTTCATTCTGCGGTGTTTTAAACGGCAACCCTTTAGCCTTGGCGGGCAAACGATTCATTTGAAAACGCTTGTTAGAAACTTAGCGAGCTCTGGCCGTCAAAGATGTTAGCCTTTTAGAGGTTGACGATTTTTGGAGGATTATGAGTCATATGATCTTGCATCGAACCATTTCCCAGACAATTATTTTAGTGGCACTTTCAGCCTGTGGTGGCACCTTCGATTCGTCGAAGTTTGAAGGGGATACGTCGGCCGTTGACCTTGCACTACCGAGCTTTGACCAGATGGCCGCCTCGAGTAAAGCCAGCCAAGATTCAGTTTCCGTAAGCAATCCCTTTCGTACGAAATATTCCAGTCCCAGCGCGGATTGGGGCTTAGCTGCTCCGGGTTCTTTAGCCGAAGTTGTCTGCTATGCTATTGCTGTTGAATGGCCGAATGCCAACGACCGTGCCGCAAAGTGCAAGAAAGACGACGGCAGCGTGATGATTCCAGGTCTTTTTCAAGGACTTTATTTGCCGGGTCAAAACGTCAAACTACGAATTCCATCGGGCAACAACCGAAAAATATATCTTCTTGGTTTTGCTGCTAGCTCCGCTTCGGAATGCGTTGAATTAAACAACGCCGCGCGGATGAATCGCGCCAACCTTTCTTCCCCTATAGTTCTTGGTGAACTGAACGTGAGTTTAGAAAAGGGAAGCCAGTCTCTTTCGATAACGGCGAGCATGGCCGGCGCTATTCCTCTGAGCGAGTGCTCTGGAGAATCCATAAACGGAGTTCCTGCTCCGCCGCCAACGTTAGAAGAAATCAATCCACCTCCACCTCCTCCTCCGCCGCCACCGGTGGCCGCTGTACCGCCTGCCGAACTTCCGCCGAATGCAAACGCCTTTGGTTGTACTGCGCCGGCGCAGACGGGCCTTAGTAACGGCAGCCTAGCCTGCTATGGTTTATGGGATTTTGGTCGAGCCTTTGGGGAAGATCAGAACATGTGTGCGGAAAAGGATAGTTCGGCCTACACCAGCCCAGGCGTGGGTTGTCAAATTGCAACTCCGGCCTGCATCAGTGGGTTTGCCGTAGCGAGCAAAGTTTTGCAAATTTACCGGCCCTGGGATTCGGCCACAGACAAGGCGCCCATGGCAAGCGCCAGCGAGCTCGACCAAATCGTTAGTCGATTATCGGCTTCAAAAGAACTTGTTCAGTCAAATATCTTACGCGTCTGGCAATATTCTTGCGCCGAGGCAGTATTAACCTCTGCTCCGCCGTTAAACCCAAAGCCGCCTACAGCGCCGACTTCCAGCTCAGGTGCCGGCTCTTTGGTCGGCACCGCGATCACTTGCGGGGGATACTTTTCCAATGGCGGATCGGTGAGTGCCGGGTGGCCGGTACTCTCAAAGAATCAATGTTTGGCCTACTGTGACGTTGTTGCCAATAACAATCCCACCGCATCACTCCAATGCCGGAGTGCCGGCCTGACTTTGAAAGAATACTCAGGTCCGCGGCCTCAGGTAATCAGTCCAAGTTTAGCGCTAGCATGCGTGGCTCGCCTGACAAATTCGCAAGGCGTTTTTGATTACAAAGCACCCAACGCCGCGAGCGAGGAGCAATGCCGAAACTTTTGCTCCGCTGTAAACATAAGTGGAACTAGTAAAAAGCAGTGCTTGTCTTATGACACAGTTCTGTTTGATGCCGCGGCACCAAGCTCGGTCAACCAAATTGGTTCCTGTTCCGTAGTTTATGATTCAACGGTCCCTGCCGGGACCGCCCTGACCAACAGTTGCTCGGGCTCGCACAGCACGCCCATATTGTCTTCGGTTGCCAGTGGGTCTCCTAGCTTGGTTACCATTGAACAATACGAAACTGCCGGATATCAGCACGGTTGGACAATCGTCAATGGTGTTCCGAAAACCTATCGCACCATTGGCGAAGTCGTGATTAACCTCGCGCCTGGCGGGGGGCCCATTCACCTGGCCTTCAAAAGTTATGAGCCGACCAATATCGTTTTAACGGGCGCGGTCAATCGCATCATTAAGATGTATGTCGTTGGTCACGGCTGCCAATCGGTGGTCGGACTAGATCCAGCGAAGGTATTTATTAATTCTTACGCGCAAGGTGGTTTTGCAGGCTTAGCCACTCTTCGCTCGGCTTCCAGCAATTACGCGCAACCCCTTACTTTTGCGGCCAATGTAAAATCGCATATTCCCGAGGTAAGTAGTCTAACTGTGTCCGCCGCCTTCGGCTCTTATGCATCCACGTGCCAGCCAACCGCGAAGACATATTCGGTGCCGTAGAGATGGCAGTGATCGGGAATGAAAAAAGAATGAATT
>JBEIHA010000129.1:0-8225 GCA_040381635.1 Pseudobdellovibrionaceae bacterium | reverse complement strand
GTGGGTTCGAATCCCTCCTGCCCTGCCAATCGAACACTCGTCGGTTGGTAGTTTTGAAAAAGGATTGTGAAGGAAGATGGAAGAGAAAAGTAATCAAAATATCGTGAACTTCGGCTTCGTGCTGGCTGGTTTTATTACCTATTACATCTCCGGTGTTTTGCTGGAAGTGTTTGCGGGGACTTTCGGCGCCGTCGCTCGCTTCCGTAGTGTCGATGCGGTGAAACACGGTCTACCGGTCGCGCTTGGTTTGATTGTTTTCTTCGTACTCTTCCTTAACCCTAAGGTTCAGCTTTGGGGTGACGAAGTGGTCACCGAAGTACGCAAAGTGGTTTGGCCCTCTCGCAAAGACACGATCGCAATGACGATTGTTTGCTGCGTGATGGTCGTGGTCGCCGGTATTGGCTTGGGATTGTATGATCTGCTCGCCAGCCAGTTGATCAAAGTGTTCGTCAATTAGGAGTATAGTGTGGCTGAAGAAACTACCGAAAACGCAAAACCCGCTCGCGATACCAGCAATCTCAAATGGTACATCGTGAACGTTCAGACAAGCTGTGAACAAATGGCGAAGGCCTCGATCGAAGAGCGCGTTCGTTCGCTCCATCTTGAAGACAAGTTCGGTCAGATTTTGATTCCCTCTGAAAATGTGGTTGAGCTCGTGAAGGGCAAAAAAGCCACTCGCGCGCGCAAATTCTTTCCTGGCTATATTTTCGTACAAATGCAACTCGAAGATTCAACCTGGCACATCGTTAGAAATGCCTCAAAGGTCACGGGCTTCGTCGGCAACAAAATGAAGCCGTCCGAAGTGCCGGAAGATCAAGTCATGCGGGTCACAAAACAAATGGAAATGGGGGCCGAAAAGGTCGCTCCCAAAGTAAAATTCTCGGTTGGCGAAAGCGTTACCGTGGTGGACGGTCCCTTCAGCGGCTTCAACGGAGCCGTAGAAGAGATCAACCCGGAGAAAGGCAAAGTGAAAGTGCTGGTGAGCATTTTCGGTCGCCCGACTCCCGTGGAATTGGATTTCGTCCAGGTCGAAAAAACCTGACAGACGATTTAACGCGATTTTCGATTATTGATTTTCGCTTCCGGCATAGGGCCGGAAGTAAACCCTAACTGAAAGTGGGAATGAAGTATGGCAAGAAAAGTATCTGGCCAAATTAAGCTTCAGATACCGGCAGGGAAAGCCAATCCGGCTCCTCCCGTTGGACCGGCGCTTGGTCAGCATGGGGTAAACATTATGGAGTTCTGTAAGCAGTTTAATGCTCGCACTCAAAAAGAGGGCGACATGATCATTCCGGTGATCATTACTGTTTTTTCGGACCGTAGTTTTACCTTCATCACCAAAACGCCTCCTGTGTCGATTCTGTTGAAAAAGGCCGCCAAATTGGAAAGTGGCTCGAAAATGCCGCAAAAAGATAAGGTCGGCAAAGTCACGATGGCTCAAATCACCGAGATCGCCAAGCTCAAGATGCCCGATTTGAATTGCACCGAAGTTGAAAGTGCAATTCAGCAAGTGATCGGAACATCAAAGAGCATGGGCTTAGAAATCAAATAGGGAGGTCGATAATGAGCAAATCTGGAAAGCGGTTCACTACCGCAATGAAAAAGATCGACCGCAACACCCGCTACAGCATGAAGGACGCAATGCCTTTGGTTGTAGAGACCGCGACCGCAAAGTTCGATGAAGCTATCGACGTTGCCGTGGTTTTGGGCGTCGATCCCAAACAGTCTGATCAGCAGGTCCGTGGTGCGGTGGACTTGCCGCATGGTTTGGGCAAAGCCGTTCGTGTCATCGTATTCGCTAAAGGTCCCAAAGAGCAGGAAGCCAAAGATGCCGGCGCCGATTTTGTCGGTTCGGACGAATTGGTGGCCAAAATCAATGGTGGCTGGCTGGACTTCGATAAAGCGATCGCGACTCCTGACATGATGGCTACGGTTTCGAAAGTGGCGAAAGTGTTGGGCCCTCGTGGATTGATGCCGAACCCGAAAGTGGGAACGGTAACGATGAACGTTGGCGCCGCAGTCACCGCCGAGAAGAAGGGGAAACTCGACTTCCGTGTGGATAAAGCAGCGATTGTGCACGCCGTGATCGGCCGAAAGAGCATGGGCGCGGATAAGTTGAAAGAAAACTTCAACGCGTTTCTGGGTGCTCTTTTGAAAGCAAAGCCTTCGACCAGCAAGGGTAATTACCTGCGCGCGGTGACGGTTTCGTCGACGATGGGTCCGGGCGTGAAATGTGATTTGTCAGAATTAGAAAACCGGCTTTCGTAACCATTACGAAAGTGAATGTCGGGCGCGTGGTAAGCGCCCATTAACTGTATCGCGATCGAAGAAAGTTGGCATCCCCTCGGGGATTTAATCCCTCCTCCTAGGCTTAGGCTACGGCGGATGGGCCCACCCAGATCAATCGCGGTCAAACAAAGAAAGAGAGGAAATCTTGCCGTTAATCACACGTGAAGATAAGCAGCAAGAAGTCACCAATCTTTCCGAAAAGTTTGGCCGTTCGAAAGCAGCCTTCCTTGTCGACTTCAAAGGCATGGACGTTGAAAGCGTCACGAAGCTGCGGAAGACACTCAAGCCAATCCATTCGGAAATGAAAGTGGTGCGCAACACCCTCGCAATCCGGGCACTTAACGACCATTCGTCGCTTAAGCCTGTCCTGGAGAGCAAATTCGTCGGCACGAACGCCGTCGTCTTTGCCTTTGAAGATCCCAGTGCAGTGGCGAAAGCCCTCACAGCCTTCGGTAAGGACGTAGAAGCGTTCCAGCTGAAGTCGGGCGTTATGGATGGTACGGCTTTGGACGAAGCCGGCATCAAGACCTTAGCGACTCTTCCGGGCAAAAACGAACTGCGGGCCATGCTGCTCGGTACTCTGTCTGCTCCCATGACGAAGCTCTTGGGAACTATGCAAGCAGTGCCGGCCGGATTCGTAAGAGTGTTGGATGGATACAGTAAGACAAAGGGATAGGATACCGGGTCGGCGCGATGGCGCGCCTCCCTGAATCCGGAAACATTTTTTAATAATTTTTTAGGAGAATAAAATGGCTTTGCAGAAGAATGAAGTGATCGACTTTTTGAGCAACATGCCGGTTATCGAACTGGCCAACATGATTAAAGAATTGGAAGAGAAGTGGGGCGTTAGCGCCGCTGCTCCCGTTGCCATGGCTGCACCTGGTGCCGCTGCTGGTGGCGCTCCTGTTGAAGAGAAAACCACTTTCGACGTGGTTCTCGCTGACGCCGGTGCCAACAAAATTAACGTCATTAAAGAAGTTCGCGCTCTGACCGGTCTTGGCTTGAAAGAAGCTAAAGATCTCGTTGAAGGCGCTCCCAAGACCGTAAAAGAAGGCGTGTCGAAGGATGAAGCTGCGAAAATGAAAGACATCCTGGTTAAAGCGGGCGCAAAAGTAGAAGTTAAGTAAACGCCTGCGGCGTTTACCGAAAATCGAGATTGGAAAGTCATGATTCTCAATTTTCTTATTCATTTACATACTGAAGCGTCCGCAAGGACGCTTTGGGTTGAGGCGAGGACGAATTTTAACTCCTAGCAAACGATAAGGCGGAAGCGGTAACGCGACCACCGAAAGTAAGGGCGGCGCCCTTGCTAGTAATAAGTGTCTGGTCGGGGCGAAATCCTGCGAGGACCATTTGAAAAATTTGAGTACGTAACAAAACGGACTCACAAATTTAGGAGATATCAGAGTGAAGAACACTCCCGTAACCGCAAGCAATTTGCGCGTTCGCCGTAGTTTTGCGAAAACGCGCCATCTAATCGATATTCCGAACCTGATCGAACTTCAGAAAAAATCTTACGAAGCCTTCCTGCAAAAAGACATGGATCCGGATCGCCGTGGCGACGTCGGCTTGCAAGGCGTTTTCAAATCGGTGTTCCCGATTTCCGATTTCAACAATACGGCCAGCCTCGAATTTGTGAGCTTCACGCTCGAGCCGGCTAAGTACGACGTGGACGAGTGCCGTCAGCGTGGAATGACTTTCGCAGCGCCCATCAAGGTGACCTTGCGTTTGATCGTTTTTGACGTGGACGAACAAACGGAAGCACGTAGCATCCGCGACGTAAAAGAACAGGAAGTTTATCTTGGCGAAATTCCGCTGATGACTTCCAATGGATCCTTTATCGTTAATGGGACCGAGCGCGTCGTTGTGTCGCAGCTTCACCGATCACCCTGTGTGTTCTTCGACGACGATGGCGGCAAAAACAATGCTTCCGGCAAATTGATCTTCTCGGCGCGGGTTATTCCGTACCGTGGATCGTGGCTGGATTTCGAATTTGACCAAAAAGATTTGATTTACGTCCGCATCGATCGGCGCCGTAAGTTTCCTGTAACGATCTTGCTCAAAGCACTCGGGTTTACGACCGAGCAATTGCTCGAGCAGTTCTACCACATCGACGTCGTTCGCATTAAGAAAGACGGCAAAGTGACCCGTACCCTCGATATCGAGCGTATGTCCGGTCAACGTGCCATGTCCGACATTATCGATCCTAAGACTGGCGAAGCCATCGTTAAGGCCGGCCGTCGTATCACTCGCGCTGCCGTTAAACGCGTTAAGGCGATGGAGTTGACCGAGATCGAAATCAATCGTGACGATCTCGAAGGCAAAGTCATCGCTAAGCCCGTCATTGACGAATCGACCGGTGAAATCATCGCCGACGTCAATACCGAGCTTTCGATCTCGATCTTGGATAAGTCGCGCGAAGCGGGCATTTCCGAATTGTCGGTGATCTTCTTCGACGGTTTGGCGGTAGGACCGTATCTACGCAACACTTTGCTCGTTGATAAAGTAAACACCAAAGAAGAATCGCTGATCGAAATCTACAAGCGTCTTCGCCCTGGGGAACCGCCGACCCTCGAGGCCGCGACCGGTTTCTTCAAGCGCTTGTTCTTCGATCCCGAAACTTACGATCTGTCGGAAGTCGGTCGTCTGAAAATCAATCACCGTTTCTCGATTCCGTTCGAAGAAACTCCGGTTGAGCACAGAACTCTGACCGAAAAAGACATTCTGTCGGTCGTTAAGACCCTTATCGATCTGCGTAACGGGAATGGCCAAGTGGACGATATCGATCACTTGGGCAACCGTCGTGTTCGCTCGGTGGGCGAATTGCTGGAAAACCAATACCGCATCGGTTTGGTTCGTATGGAACGCGCCATCCGCGAGCGCATGAGCTTGCAAGATGTCGAAACGATGATGCCCCATGATTTGGTGAACGCTAAACCGGTGAACGCCGTGGTTAAGGAGTTCTTCGGGTCCTCACAGCTTTCGCAGTTTATGGATCAAACGAATCCGCTTTCGGAAATCACGCACAAACGTCGCTTGTCCGCACTCGGGCCGGGTGGTTTGACTCGTGATCGCGCCGGTTTCGAAGTTCGTGACGTACATCCGACCCACTACGGTCGTATCTGCCCGATCGAAACTCCGGAAGGTCCGAACATTGGACTTATTGCGTCGCTCGCGACCTTCGCTCGCATTAACCAGTATGGGTTTATCGAAACTCCGTACCGTAAAGTTGAAGAAGGCAAAGTCCGCGATGACATCATGTATTTGTCGGCTCTCGAAGAGAGCGGTCATTACATCGCGCAGGCCGGCAAAGACGTTGAAAATAACAAACTGACCGCGGATCAGAACACCGCGCGTTTTAACGGTGAATACGAACTCGTCGAAAAAGACAAAGTTTCGCTGATGGACGTCAGTCCCTCGCAGCTGGTGTCCATCGCCGCATCGCTTATCCCGTTCCTCGAACACGATGATGCGAACCGTGCTTTGATGGGTTCGAACATGCAACGTCAGGCTGTTCCTTTATTGAAGTCGCGCGCACCGCTGGTCGGTACTGGCGTTGAGCGCTTGGTCGCTCGCGATTCGGGAACGAGCGTTGTTTGTACAAACGACGGCGTGGTCGAAGAAGTCGACGCGGCTCGTGTGGTGGTCCGCCGCTACGCGAAAGGCGGCGAGCTCGGCGCCAACGTGGACATCTATAACTTGATCAAATACCAGCGTACGAACCAGAACACCTGCTTCAACCAGAAGCCGATCGTTCAGGTCGGTGACCGCGTAAAGAAGACGGACGTTATTGCTGACGGTCCCTCGACTGAACTTGGTGAATTGGCCCTCGGCCAAAACATCCTGGTCGCGTTCACTCCGTGGCAGGGTTACAACTTCGAGGATTCGATCTTGATCTCTGAGCGCTTGCTCAAGGACGATGTTTACACTTCGGTTCACATCGAAGAATTCGAATGTGTGGCTCGCGATACGAAACTGGGTAAAGAAGAAATCTCGCGCGATATCGCCAACGTTGGTGAAGAAGCGCTTAAGGATCTCGATAACTCAGGGATTATCCGCATCGGCGCCGAAGTTAAGCCTGGCGACATTCTGGTCGGTAAAGTGACTCCCAAAGGTGAAACACAGCTTTCCCCTGAAGAGAAACTGCTTCGCGCGATCTTCGGCGAAAAAGCCGGCGACGTTCGCGACACGTCTTTACGTGTGCCGTCGGGTGTCTCGGGAACCGTGATCGACGCGCAAGTTTACTCGCGCGAAGCTTCGGACCGCGATGAACGCTTGCAATCCATTATCGAGCAGAAACGTAAGAAATTAGAAAAAGATTATGGCGTTGAACAGAACGTCATTAAAAATAACGCCCTCGATAAACTCAAAGACGTTTTGATCGGCAAGATCACGACGGGTGTTTTGTTGAGCGAAGATGGCTCGGATAAATTGCTCTCGAAAGGTCAAACCATCAAAGGTGAAGATCTCGAGACCATTCCGTTCGAGCTGTTGTCGTACGTCCCGTTGGATTCGGAACTCGAATTCCAGGTTCAGCGTATCGTCGATGGAGCACGTAACCAGTTGGATGCCGTAAAAATGGTCTTCAACGAGAAAATTGACCGTTTGACCAAGGGTGATGAACTTCCCCCCGGCGTTATTAAAATGGTTAAAGTTTACGTCGCCATTAAACGTAAAATGCAAGTCGGCGATAAGTTCGCCGGCCGCCACGGTAACAAAGGTGTTATTTCTAAAGTTCTCCCGGTGGAAGACATGCCTTACTTGGCTGACGGAACCGCGGTTGACATGGTCTTGAATCCGCTGGGCGTACCTTCGCGTATGAACATCGGTCAGATCTTGGAAGTTCACTTGGGTTGGGCCGCCTTAGGTTTGGGCCGTCAGCTCGAAGAACATATCGAAAACTTCAAAGCCGACGAAGTCCGTAAGCAACTGACCAACACCTTCCAGGAAGACGAAGACATCGTTAATCAAGTGAAGAACGCCGATGACGACTCGATCAAGAAGATGATCCGTCGTATGAAAGATGGCGTGCACGTGGCGACTCCGGTCTTTGACGGTGCGAAAGAAAGCGACGTTAAAGAACTCCTTCGCCGAGCGAAATTGCCGCTGTCGGGTCAGACGGTGCTGTTCGACGGTCGTACCGGTGAACCTTTCCAGACCGCGGTGACGGTGGGCGTGATGTACATGCTTAAGCTGCATCACTTGGTGGAAGAAAAGATTCACGCGCGCTCGATCGGTCCGTATTCACTCGTTTCGCAGCAGCCCCTGGGCGGTAAAGCTCAGTTCGGTGGTCAGCGATTGGGAGAGATGGAAGTTTGGGCGATTGAAGCCTACGGTGCCGCGTACTCCTTGCAGGAATTCCTTACGGTTAAGTCAGATGACGTGGCCGGAAGAACCCGCATGTACGAAAGCATCGTGAAGGGTGAAAACGTTCTTGAGCCGGGACTTCCGGAATCGTTCAACGTTTTGGTGAAAGAGCTTCAGTCTCTCGCGCTGAACGTGGAATTGATGGAATCGGATATCCTGACCGAGCAGCCGCACAACATGGTGGACGAGAACCCCGCGTCGGCGAATGCCGCCTCGAATGGTGCCGCTACCCCAAGTGCGACCTCGGATGTACCGCCTTCAGCGATTAATTAACTGGAATTTAAGGAGTTAAGCTTTGAAAGATCTATTAAATTTTTTCGATAAACCCAAGGATCCGCTTTCATTCGATGCCGTCCGCATTTCGCTGGCGTCACCGGAGATGATTCGCGAATGGTCCTTCGGGGAAGTGAAGAAGCCCGAAACCATCAACTATCGTACGTTCAAACCCGAACGCGACGGTTTGTTCTGCGCGAAGATCGTCGGTCCCATCAAGGACTACGAATGTCTCTGCGGAAAGTACAAGCGCATGAAATATCGCGGAGTCATCTGCGAAAAGTGCGGCGTCGAAG
>JBEIHA010000128.1:0-8267 GCA_040381635.1 Pseudobdellovibrionaceae bacterium | reverse complement strand
GCGCCGAGACCATCGTCTTAGGTAAGGCCGCGCATGACGCCTTGGTGAAGCAAAAAAAGAAGGCCATTGCCATTGTTGTTACTTCTTTGAGCAATCGCATCCACGAGAAAAAGACCGAGCCGAAGGACGACAAGATTCACTCTCTTAAGGACCAAGAGTGGAATCAAAAGTTCTTAGAGTTCTTGAGCGAAGGCCGTCTAGAAGATGTTTCGCAATTGTCGCGGCAGTTTCACAAGGAAGCGCGCGTGCACAAAGTGTCGAGCTTTAAACCTTTTTGGTGGTTGGCCGCGGTGATGGGGCAAAACAATTTGTATTCTGGTGAAGTTATGGAGTATCAGCCGGTCTACGGTAGTGGAGCGGCCGTCGTGTCACTAACGCCCTCCCAAAAAGCGGCGCGCGATCTGGAGTTTGACGAAAACGATCCTGAATCTTATCCGGGTGAACGCAATGTTTTGGGCGGCGGTGGGGTCGTACCCTTTGAACCCGCAGAAACCGATGACCTCGAGGTTGAGGACGAAGCCCGATGAGCCAACTGATCGATGTCAAAGACGTTTATCCCAACGACCCCTTCGGTGAATCCAGCGACGGCATTCCCACCGGCCGCGACGTCGAATGGGAACCCTTAGTCGATTACCGCCGCAACGGAGTGAGCGAGAACACTGTTCACGGCGCCGTCAGTTGGTATTCGGGCAACAAAATGATTCATTCTTTCGGCGGCAATGTCTTGTGTTACGGCCGCTCAATGATGAAGCCTTTCTACATCAAAGTGTTCGCCAAAGAATTAGAAGAGACCACCGACTGGCGACAAAAAGCCGTTTCAGTGAGCTCGCACAATGGCACCGCTGAGCACGTCGAGGTTTCACAAAGTCTTTTGAGTGAGAACGAGTGGGGATTGATGCAAACTCCGCTGGATTTGCCGTTGGTGCAGTTCGGGCGGCAAGTGCGAAGGCCGCGTCGCTGGTACAACAATTCGTCGGGCCATCACGCGGCGATTTTAAAGGGCTCGCGCTTAAAGGGTTGGAACCGAGCGGGCTACACTTTGCCGTCGCACAAAGTCTTTCAAGAATACTTGACGGTGGTGAAACGCTATTTGGGTGAAGACTTTCAGCCTAAGCGTATCGCCCGCGACGGCGATGGCTTGCCCACGGTCGCCATGACGGTTAAGGAATTGGCGGAATGCTACGCGGGGCTAGCAAAGAATCGCAATGAAGACTGGATTTGGGAAGCGATGATCAAATACCCCGACATCGTCGGTGGCTTTAATCGCTTGGACACGACGGTGATGAAATCCTGTGGCGGTCAAGTGATCGCCAAAGAAGGCGCCGACGGTTTGCTTGGCATGGGCATCGTTCATCCGGATTTTCCTGAAGGGCTAGGCGTAGTGATTAAGATCGCGCACGGTTGGAATCCGCAGGCGACGTGGTACGTGGCGCGCGGGATTTTAGGCGTGCTCGGTTTCACGTTGCGCAATCCGTATCCACTTCGTCGGCAAAAAGCGTTCTTGGTGCCGGGTTTGGTGCCAAAAATGTACTTGGAAAAACTGCGCGACATTCCGACCTGGGACGATTGGGATCCCGACATCGACCGCTGGTATTTTGATCCATTTGCTAATCAAGGAGTGTGGGGATGAGTTTTGAATCCAAAAAAGCACCTGAGGCCGTAGGACCCTATCCGCACGCCAAAAGAGTCGGTGATTTTATTTTCGTCAGCGGCATCGGGCCCCGGCAGCTCGGGCAAAAAGATATCCCGGGCGTTACGTTGGATTCCGAAGGCCGCGCAAAATCCCACGATATTATGGTGCAGACCAAAGCCACGATCGAAAACATCAAAACCATTTTGGAAGAAATGGGTTCTAGTTTAGAAGACATCGTCGACGTCAGCTGCTATTTGACCAATATCACCGCCGACTTCAAAGACTTCAACGAGGTGTACGGCAGATACTTCAGCAAAACGGGCCCCACGCGAACGACGGTCGAGGTTAACAAATTGCCGACACCGATCGCGGTGGAATTGAAAGTGATCGCGTACACGAAAAAATAATGCGCTGTCTCCTGTCGAGACAGGAGACAGCGTGTCAGCTGTTACAGCCTGAGGGCCTCGGAAGACCCCTTGCCATAATGAGCAAATATTTTTTCTAAAAATGGCAAGGGGGCTTGAGGGAGGTTCTTTGGTCCACGATTCAATTGATACGCGGATGATGCCGTGTCTCTATTGTAGGATTTAAACGGTGCGCATATTAACGGGCCTGTATGAAAACTAAAGCGCTAAGGGTTTGTGTATTTGCACTCACTTTTTTCGTGAGTGCTCCGACGCGCGCGCAAAGCCCAAGCTCCAAATCCACGCCCGAACCCAACATCACAATTATCCAAGGAATCTCCACCCCAATACTTTCACTCGATCCTTTTTCGATCGCCGGGATCGACGCTTACACCGTGACCGGGAATATCATCGAACCGTTGGCAAGATCCAATCCACGCAATGGGCAGATGACGCCAGTGCTGGCGAAATCTTGGACGCTGGATGCGAAGAATAAAACTTTCCGCGTGAAACTAAAAGAGAACGTGCGATTTCATAACGGCGAAGACTTGACCGCTGAAGACGTGCGCTTCACTTGGCAAGCTTATTTCGACCCCAAGTTCAAAGGTCAGATCTGGCAAGCCATGTGGTCCGAAATTGAATCGGTAAAGGTCATCGACAAATTGACCGTCGAATTCAAAATGAAGAACTGGCGTTACCAAGCGTTCGAAACCACGATGACTTCGCTTAGAATTTTACCGAAGTCTTTTTATGCTTCTGCGGATAAGAAAAAGTTTCGTGAAAATATTGTGGGGACTGGGCCGTTCAAGCAAAAAGTGTTCAATGTGAACAGACCACTAGAAATCGAACCCTTCGAAAATTGGTGGGGTATGGATAAACCCAAGCACTCGGTGCTATTCAAACACGTCGCCACCGTGAAATTGGCGACGGAATTGATGGCTAAGGGCCAATTGGATTTCTACCCACTTGGCGAATCGAAAGCGACGGATACAAAATACTTGCTAAGTTTCGAAAGTGGTCTGGGTGCCGGGTTATGGATTAATCTAAACATGAGCCTGCCGCTGTTTCAGGATCCGACTAATCGAAAAATCCTAGAGCTTTGCTGGGATAGAAAAAAGACGAACGAAAAGATTTTCGCCGGGAAAATGGAATTGGCGTTAGATATTTTCTCACCGCGCACGGATGTGCATAGGACCGTGCCCGCGACTAAGGATGGCGAAGCGGCGATCAATCTCCTCAAAAGCAACCAGTGGTTGGACAAAGACCAAGACGGCACGGTCGAAAAAGACAAATTGAAATTCGACTTCACGATTCTGGCGAAGAACGCGGAGCAAGAGCGCTGGCTGACCTTTTTTCAGAACGATTTAAAGGAATGCGGCGTGCGCGTCCGTCTGCAACGCTTAGCCGACGACGAGCAATGGCTGAAGCGCTTAAAAGAAGGTCGCTTCGAGGCCTACGCGGGAGGTGGGGGGTTGATCAACGAGCCCACGTCGCTCAGTTGGAGCACCAATGGCGCCTACAATAACCAAAAGTTTTCGGACACTGAAGTCGATCAATGGACTGAGCAGTTGGAACACGAATTTGACCTGCAAAAAAGACGTCTTATTTTGAGAAAAGCGATCGAACGCATCCGTTTAGTGAAGCCCTTCGTGCCCGGCTTGATCACAAGGTATGAGCATTTCTTCGTCTCCACGCGACTAACGCCCGATCCCACTGCTCCCAGTGAAGCCTGGTCGTGGAAACTAAATTGACAGTTTTCGTGAAACTTTCCAAATTCGAAGAATAGCGAAAAATCTCTAAACAGCGGAGCATTCCGTATCGATCCACTGTTGACACGATGCTTTTGTTTTCCCCAAACCTTTGTGACGATAGAGGCATCCCAAGGAAATGGGACAAAAGGGGAACGAGCCATGACGAAGAATAAACTGATCTTGATACTGACGGGAATGATCTGGATGACATCAGGATGTGGTCAGACCGATAACCAAAGTACACAGGCGAAAGTCGCGACACTGGCGGCGTGCGCGGGTCAGCAGAAACCTGCGGTGGATCCGTCAAATATAGATATCGTTGCTGCCGCTAACGCTAAACCGGGTGATCCTGCTCAGTACAATTTGAGCGAGGACTTAAGTTGTAACGTCGGACAAGACGTCGCTTGGAGGACGGTGGCCGGTGCTCAAGGCAAAGGCTCGGGCTCGTCCTACGTCGCTTCTTTCAAAAAACCTGGTGAATATATAGTTGCCGCCAAAATCACGGATCCGAATTCTTCTACTCCCTTCGAAGTTGCGGCTAAGACAATCGTGAGTGCCGACCTTGCCATCAATGGCCCTCAGTACGGAATGGCCGAGTTGGAACATAGTTTTCGACTCGCCATCCCCGCGGGCATCACTTTAGCCGCGGCCCAATGGAATTTCGGTGACGGCTCAAATCCGACCAACGGGACCGGCGCTCGAGACCATACTTATATGACGGCCGGTCAGTACACGGTCACGGTGAACGTTTTCGCGACCAACGGCGACAAGGCGGTTCTTACTCATAACATCAACGTACTTCCTTCAACCGATGGTCTAGAGTGCGTGCGCGAACTTTCGACCAGCGGACCGACCCAAGCCAACATCAGTACTCCGGTAACGATGTCTGTTTTTATTCCGGCTTGCGTGGCCTTCCGCGTGGGCAGTGTGCGCTGGACTTTTGGCGACAATTCAGCAACAGCCGCCAATCAGACGGTTGCTCACACCTATGCTACGGCAGGCGTTTATACGGTCACCGTGGATTTGTTTAACCGAGAGAACTCGACCACTCCGATTCTGACTTTGACTCGTCAGATCACAGTCTTGCCGGTCGTTGGTGAACCCGAACCTGAAGTGCCGGGGCCGGTTGATCCCATGCTCTGTTCGACCGTTGGTCAGACTCGCGAAGCAAACAGCGATATCTTCAGCGAAGAGCTGGCTTGCGGTGTTCGCGGCACCAAGACCATGTCTTACCGCAACCGCATCATCCAGACCTGCCAATTGTCGGGCGAAGTGCGCCGCTGGGTTGAGACCTCACGCGTGAAAGAACTTTTGAGCGAAGGTGAGTGTAAAAACCAAGCTTGTTTGCTGCCTCCCGAAGCTTTAGTGGGTGTAGACAATGTCGCTTTGGGTATTCTCCTGATCGACGGCAAATACTATCTTGGTCATGGCGGAGTGAAGACTTTTTATTCATCGCAAGCTCCCGCGGGCGCATGCACGGAAGTGGCGCAGACGCGCTCTTGCAGCAACGGTGTGTTGAGCGGTTCAGCCACCAATGTTTACTTGATGTGTAACAGCGGCTGTCCCGGTGTCGGTCCTCACGGCACGACTCAAACCGGCGTGATCGTCGGTGAGACTGCGGTTCCGAAGACGTGTTCCTTCGGCGAAACCGGCATCACGGATATCTTCACGAATCTGGCCGACAAGACTTGCACGAGCGGCGAGGTCTCGACTTCGAATACGCGCACGGGCACGATCAAGACTCCCGGTGTTTGCCCCACTTATTCATGGGCAGGTACGGAAAACTATTCGGCTTGCTCGACCGATTGCGGCGGCAAACAGTCGCGCACTTTCGAATGTCATGACAACAAAGGTGAAGTCGTACCACCGGTTCGCTGCGGTGAGAACCGTCCCTTCGAAGAGCGTCTGTGTGACGGAAACCCCGCTGCGGTTCGTAGAAGTGAAGTTTCAACTGCGACCGAAGACGCGAGCTCTTCAGCGATGTGTCCTTCAAACCAAATCGGTACGATTTCGAAGACCCGGGTGGTCACCACCACCAAAGTCTACGCCTGTATCAATCACGCCGTGGGCTTAGAAAGCACGAACAATGTACCCGGCGAATGGGTGGAAGAGAAGTATTGCAAAGACCTGGTCGCGCATCGTTGTAGCCAGGACTCGCTGGACAACAACGGCGCCAACGGTCGCTACAAGTGGTTGCTGAAGTGTCGCGACACTGCGCCAGTTATCGACCAATTCCTGAAAGGTTTCGAAGCTTATGAAAAGATGACGGTCTTTAAGATGGAAAACTTGGTCTTGAAAGGCCGCATCGTGTACCCGACCTTTATGAACTCGAACGGTAAGCCCTGGATCGCGCCGAAGAACGAAAGCGGATCGTGCTCGGTACCGGAAGGCGTTTATGTCGCGACGGTGTGCTTGGCTTCTTGCTCGACGCCGGAACAGCTGATCCTTGCTGAAAGCTCGAACGGCGGCAAAGGCAAGCTTAAGTACTCAAGCTTTCTGGAAGCTTGGAATGACAACTTCAAGTTCGTCGCGACCTTGGGATCGAACTCTTCGATGAGCTCGAAGCAAGTGCAGAAGACCTTGGTGGATCAGTGGGTGACAGAATTGATCGACGGCAATCACGAGATCTACGAGTTCAATATGAAGTCAGGCGGTAACTTGCGTCTAACGCCGAATCACCCGGTGTTGACTTCGGAAGGCACGATGAAGTTAGCCGGCGACTGGAAAGTTGGGGACAGCATGGTGAAACTGGGTGGCGAACGCGATCAAGTCGTGTCGATCCGAAAGTTCAACCACTTCGGCAAGGTGTACAACGTGTTCGTAAAATCGAACGACCTGAAGAAGAACATCGTGGTCACGAATGGATACTTAAACGGTACGGCCTATTTCCAGAACGATGGCGCTCAACACTTGAACCGGCGCTTGTTCCGTGGAGCCCTGGTCAAAGGGGTTTTGGATAAATAATGTCCAGAGCTAAGCTGCCCGTAATATTCTTAGGAGTAGCCCTGGTGGGCTGGTGGGGGATCTCGAAAACGAGATCCCTTTCCGCGCCTCAGTCGCTGGATCAGCAGGCTGAAGCCGAGGCCAGTGCGGATGCGCTTCAGGCGGAGAATGCCGCCGAAGAGGCTCTCTCTGTGGTGAGTGTTCCCGTAGCGGCGCCGCGACTAGCAGCGCGGGCCATCGCGCCTCCTCCGTTCGAGTACCAGAAGGACTTGAACTCTTACGCCCAGTTAAAGACCAAAGTTCTTCCGTCTGCGGAAGAACAGTCGGCCCGTGAAAGACTTTTGAAAGATGCCCGTTTTTTACGCGCCACCGGCGATCGTTTGTTGAAGGTGCCCTTGCTCCCGATCGGTGAGCAAGACGTCGCGATCGACCTTCTGATCGAAGCCTTGCAAGGCGGGGATCAACAGGCGGCCAAAGCGGCCATTGGTGAAATCGTCAGCGACAACCAAGTCGAAGACACTAAACTACCGACCGATGTGCGCGAGCAACTGGCCGGAATCAAAGCCGAAGTTATCTACCACTACACGGCCTACCGGCCCGAAGAAGTGGGCCAAGTCAGCAGCAGCCTCCCAGGCCCCGTCAGCCGTAAAATCTGGAACAACGTCACCGAAGCCCAGAAAAACAACCTGGCCGAGTCGCAGGCCGAGGCTAACCAGTAGGCGCGCCGTACCCTACGGTTGGTAAAAGTTGCGCCCTTTACGGCGCGCATCGCCGCTGACGCACTGTCCGAAGCGCCATGCCCGCACACCATATGGTTTCGAAAGATTCACACTTCGCTTCAATCAATCGTTGCCTAATGCATGTTATTTCAATAGATTCCCGGGTTCCGATACGTGATGCGGGGTGGTAGTTAAGTTGGTTATAACGTCCGCCTGTCACGCGGAAGGCCGCGGGTTCGAGTCCCGTCCACCCCGCCAATCTATTTTCACGAGGTTCACTTGGCCGGGACACTTTCCATCGATGAACTAGTGAAAGCTGTCCAGACCCTTCAAATTGCCCTTCGTTTTGCGAAAGAATCTGCCGGTAACGACGAGAGATACAAGATCGCGCGCGATGCCTGCATTCAGCGCTTCGAGTATTGTATCGAGCTGGCTTGGAAGGTTTCAATCAAGGCCTTAGGTTCGACAACAAAAGCGGCGAAACCCGCAGTGCGAGAGATGGCTCGCGCCGATCTTATTAGTTCGGCTGAATCTTGGTTAGACTACATTGAAGCTAGAAATAATTCGAGCCACTCCTACGATGAGGACGTTGCTCGCGGGGTTTTCACGCAGATTCAGAAGTTCAATGATGACGTCGCGTCTTTGATCGTTAAGCTCCAAAGTTTAGTATGAAGTTTGGGATGTCTGCCGAGCAATTCAAAATCCTGAGTAACCTTCTGATTCAACCACTTAAAGACAACGGGGCTGAGGTCTTTATCTTCGGTTCTAGAGTGACTGGTCGGCATCATCCGTTTTCAGATGTTGATCTGATGTATGT
>JBEIHA010000127.1:0-8290 GCA_040381635.1 Pseudobdellovibrionaceae bacterium | reverse complement strand
CCTTCACTTGCTTCTGAAAATAGTTGAACGCCAAGATACTAGGAATCGCGACCAAAAGCCCGGCCGCCGTAGCGATCAAGGCCGCCGAAATCCCGGCCATCACCGTCTGCTGACCCGCACTCGACGCTTGGGCCAGATCGTTGAAAGACTTCATAATGCCCAGTACGGTTCCAAACAATCCGATATAAGGCGCATTAGATCCGACCGTGGCCAAAAACGTCAAAGACCGTTCGAGCTTGGGCTGTTCGAACTGAACAAAGGTGGTGAAGCTTTCTTCCAAACCTTTTGAGCCGTTTTTCATCAAGTGATTGTGCGCGCGGATCATCATGCGACTTTCGAGCGATCCGGGCTCGAGCTCCAGTTCGTTGATTTCGGCCACCTGGCCATTGTCCAAAAGTGTTTCTAATTTTAGGCGTTCTCGTGCGCTGACTTTTGCGATTTTGTTCAACCGCCAGTAGCGCTCAGCGATAATGAACAGACTGGCGAAGCTCAAGACGATCAGTAGATAAAGAACGCCGGCATCCGCGTAATGAGCGATGGAAAAAATTCTTTCTTGCATAAGAGCTCCTCTGTTATTCCGCGGCGCCGAGCCGGGTCAAAGTTTCTATAATCGCGGTGTTCGGAAGTTGCTTCGCTAAAGCCAACGGCTTTAAACCATCGGCCCTGGGCAAATTCAAATCGATGGCCGTCAACTTCAAACAATCCGAGTGCCCCTCACCGCCGGGACAATCCGTCCACTGCGCAAGGTAGTTCACACCTAGTACTTTTTGATTGCGTATGGCCAGCGTTAAGGGGGTCTCGCCGGTGTCATCGACAAAATTGGGATTAATCCCGACACTTTTCAATAGATTTTCGATCCCCGGAACGCTTCCCCGCCCTGCGAACTTCAACAATTCTTTGCGCTGGCTGGCCTCGGCCTCTTGGCTGAGTAAGATCACGGCTCGATTTATCCGCTGTTTTCCTTGAGCGTCCACGCCGGCATTTAAGAAAGCGTAATCCAACGCGGTCTTGCCATCCGCATCGCGAATATCCCGATTGGCATTGCGCTTGAGCAACTCGTTCATGATCTTTAGCTTTGAGCTTCGCGTCGCTTGGGCCAGCGGGGTCATTTTGTTAGGCAACAAAGTATCCACATCAAAGTTGGTATTCAGAATTTCAACCACCTTATTGAAGTCATCAAGCGCGATCGCCTCTTGTAAAAATCCGGCCGGTGTCGTGGGTTTTTCGCCCAAAAACTCGCTGCCTTTTTTTCGATAAGATCGATTGACCGATTCATGTTTGGCGCACGCTGAAAACGTTACGGTAAAGATTAACGCAAAGACCACACTAAAACGACGCATTAAGACTCACTCCGAAACTTCTTCCGTATTGGGTCACCCGAACCGTTTCATTTCTTTGGCGCGATTTGACTTCAGGATCCAGTAAATTCTTGGCTCTAAAAGAAATTCCCCAGGTCTTGTCGATGGTTTTCGAGGCCACGAAGTCCACTTGATGAAAAGGTTGCTCATAGGTGTCGGGGATGTCGCGGGTACCGACTTCGGTGATGCGCTCGCCAATGACGTTGTAAAGGGCGGTCACTGATAATCCCCAGAGCGGTCGGTCATACTGCAACTGAAAGTTCACCATGTAGGGTGATTGTCCCTGGAGCGGCCGCACGGGCGAAGTCTGAACGCCCCGGCTGCGTTCGTCCAGTTCGATTTTGGATTGCACCAGCGTCAAGTTCGATAAAACGGACCAGCGTCTGAGGTGACGAGTGGTGTGGCGCAGACCCACCCTAGTTTCAAATTCCACACCGTAGTTTTCCGCGGATTTGGCGTTGTCGAAAGTCTGCGTCAAGTTGACGCCGGGCTCGAACATCACTTCGACCGGTTGAGTGAACTCTTTATAGAAGGCACCGACCGAAAAATATTCGTCCGTGGTGAAATAGTATTCCCAACGATGATCGATATTCTTAATCACCGTCCCTTTTAAATCAGGATTGCCACGCACCACGTAGCCCGACTCATCGTCAATAAATCCAACAGAGGAAAGCTCGCGAAAATCGGGACGCGCCAAAGTTTCGCTGTAGGCCAAGCGTGCGCGCCACGTGTCGTTGGGCCGCCAAGTGACACTCGCTGCGGGAAGCACGTCGTTCATTTCGAGTTCCGAGATCCCGTCGGGATTACCCTCATCGTAGTAACGGAAGGTTTTTACCGTTTGCAAAGACCGCTCTTGCCTGGCGCCCGCTTGAAAGACCCAAGTCTTCACCGGAGCATACTCCAGCATCGCGTACTGGGCCGAAATGGACTGATCACCCGTGTAGCTATCCGAATCCGTAGTCAAGTTCTGCAGCTGAAAGCCGTCGGGTCCGATATTTTGCGGCTTCAACTGTTCTTCTAAGGGGTCACCGTTGGTGTCGCCGACAAAGTACAGACGGAAAACGTCGGATCGCCGGTTGCGGTTCAGCTGGGTTGCGCCTAGCTTCAACTTCAGTTTCTCAGAATCCTTAAAGACCGGGACGACTAAATCCAGACCGAGTTCTCGAGTGCTGTCGGTCAATTCAGAATAGGTTCTGCGATTTCCAAAACTGTCGCTTTGCAATTTGAATTCGGTAGGCGTGCGTTGGTAAGCGTAGTCGCGGCGGTCAGGATTGTCCCTGATCGCATCCGACAGACCTGCGCGCCATAAAACTTGAACCGGCCAAGATGCCAGCTTCACTAGATCGTGCTTGCCTTTGAGATGCTTGGTCCAAAGCTGACGCTCGGTCCAATCCAAAGTCGTCGATTCGGACTGTGAATTGGAATTGACGTCTTTCCTGTTTTCAACCTGAGTAAAATTGGTCGTGTGGCGAAGTAGAAACGTATTAAAGCCCACACTGTGCTGTTTGTTCAATTGAACACCAAGATCGAAGCTTCCGCCGAGCCGAGTTTCAACTTCGGAAAATTCCGAGCCTTTATTGAAGTCCAAGGCCAGTCTTCCGGGCCCGGGCGCCACGAAAGAACGAAACTGACGCTCGCCCCGATCGGCGTTCTGACCATAGAGCAATGAACCCGCCAGACCAACCCGTACGGTTCCCAATTTCGCTAGGCCCCCACTCGATAGTGCCATTCCCGGCATAGCGGCTTGCGAAGTTCTTCGCGTAGAATAAATGTTAGACAATGCTAGCCCTAACTTCGTTAGCTCTTCTTGCGAAATACCTTGATCCGAGCCCGGCTGGCGCACCACTAATTTTTTGCCAGAACCTAAAGCGGAGCGAATGCTTGAAGGCATTTTGCGCGACCCATCGTCTATACCTAGGCGATCAGTCTTGCCGCCGCGATAACTTAAGCGGTTGTCTGAATCCTCGAAAGACGCCGACAAAGAAGACTTAAAGAAGAATTTTTCAGGCAAAGTTCGGGTTTGCAATTGTATAACGCCACCGCCAAATTCACCGGGCAGATCGGGCGTGTAGCTTTTTTGCACGACTACACTTTCTAAAATCGAAGTGGGGAAAAGATCCATCGGCACCACGCGCCGGGCCGGTTCGGGGCTCGGTAAACTGAAGGAATTCATTTGAACGCCCGAATAGCGTTCACCAAGACCACGCACGTAAACGTATTTGCCGTTCATCAAGGTTAAACCGGTCACTCGGCGAAGCGAGCTCGCGGCATCGGAATCCCCTTGCCTTGCCATTTGCTCGGAACCCAAGACATCGGTCACCGCCGAGCTTTGCCTGCGCACTTCAACCAGCGCCGAAACGCTGCCCTTGATTTTTGGCGCCAGGACCACGACCTCTTCGAGTTCATTTTCCGTCTCGCGCATTCCGATTTTTATCGGCTTCGTGGACCCAATTTCAATTTTAGTGTCCGGCAAAATCACCGTTTGATACTTTGGATGGAAGACGGATAGCGAATAGGTCCCAGGAACCAATTCGATATCAGCCCCGCCATTAACGTCGGTCTGAAAGGTGTTCTCTACTCCCGAAATTAAAATCGTTGATCCCGCGATACGACGTGTGCCGCCTATTTCAGAAACTTCAATTCGAATTTTCGTCTTCGGCAGATTCAAGTTCGTTGCTAAGACCGAAGTGGCCTGCGGTTGATTCAGATCCACCTGACCGAGTCCTTTACCGGACAAATGAACGGTCACTTGGGTTTCTTCACCAGCAATGATGGCATAATCCAAGCTTTGTTCGAGCTCTACGATCGTCAAACGATGGGCCCCGCTCTTGAGTTCGACACTCAACAAGCCTGCCGCGTTGGTCTGGCCGACACCGAAAGTGGATTTTATCTGAACACCTGAGCTTGGCCGACCATTTCGAAAAGCGACCACGAGCAATCGCCCCGCAGGAGACGAATCCGCCCGGGATTGACCCACGCTAAGGCGCGACTCACCTTGGGCAAATGCGAAGGGAGAGGCTAAGCCTCCCCCCATCGCAAAAATCAGAATTAGGATCAAGAATCTGAAACTCAAACTTAGCGAGCCGTCCAGCCGGCAGTCCAGTCTTCGTCTTCATAGGGGCTGAAAGCACCGATGAAATCGACAGGCGTGAAGAAGGGCAAGCTGGGAACTACGCCTGCGCCAACTGCAGGGCTGTTCTCCGCGGGCAACCGTCCATTGACGAGCAGGGGGTTGACCAAGAGATTAGCCGACTTGTCTTCGCCACGGAACCAAGCGCTGACCGAGAAGGGGTCATCTGACTTCTCTTCGAAGTTTTTGCCACCGGCGCAATCGACGATCGAGTTCACCATTTTCAAACCGGTCTGGGCCACACCTTTGCCAGTCACAACGCCACCGCTGGCGAAAGTGTCCGCATTATCGATGTTCACGCAGGAAGTTTTGAAGTCTCCGGTGACGATCGCGTTATGGATCTGCCCAGCGGTCCCTGCACGCAGCAAGATACCGTTGAACAAACGTGAGTTCGCACCTTTAGCGACGATCGTCACATTGCTCAAAACAGGATTCGAACGGGGTTCATTGTTCATGCCGTTTTTGAAGTTATCGGCTTCGATGCCGTTGGTTTCTTCGGTGCCATTTTCAACTGCGATCATCACGAACTGAGCTTGGCCTCTCCAGCCCATGTCCCAGTCAAAACCGTCATCATCGTTATCCGTCAACAAAACGTGTTTAACGTTTACGGCGCCGCCGAAGAACTCCACGCCGTCGTCGGCGTTCTTGTGAACCTGGATGTAGTCCACTTCGGTTCCGCTGCCCACACCGTTGAAGGTGATGCCGTTGACTTCATTGTTCGGAGCGATTTCATCGCCACCGTACTCAACGCGTACATATTTCAAACGGCCCGAGCTATCGGCGTCGTCATTGCCACCGAACTTAGGCGGATTGTCGACGAAACCTTCGGACGATGTTTCGCAAAACGGACCGGCATTGCGGCAATCGTTGATGCGCGCATTTCCGTTGATCACGATTCCTCCCCATAAACCAGGGCGCAAGTCGTTACGTTGTAGGGACGTAAACAAAACTGGATTTCCCGCTTCGCCGTTCGCGATGATTTTGGATCCACGCATGATAACAAGGACAGCACCGTCGGTTCCGTACACTTTCGTGCCGGCTTCAAGGGTGATCGTCGAGCTTTGGCTTTTGTCGGCGCCGATGCGAACTTGACCTTCAAGTACGTAAGCATTGTTCGCGGTCAGAGCAAGGGTCGTGTTCAAGTAGTTCGACTGAATCGTGCAGGCGGGTTTGCCTTCCACTAAGTCGGTGCGCGGAGTTGTGCCCGCCGGGCAGGCAGCAAAGGCATTTGATGAGATACAGAACAGGGAAGCTATGCAGATCGCAAGTTGCTTCATCGAGTATCCTCCTACGGAGTTGGGTTGGTGAGACGCCCGCAACATAGAGGACTTTGTTCAAAAGACGAAATTAGGAATGTGTCAGTCGCGGCAAAACACGTTCTTAACAATTGTCTAGAGCGCTCGCGACGGATGAAAGTAAACTGTGTCTAGTTCTTGGGCACGAATGGCGTTAAGTATAGCGGATTCACTACGCTCACAGTCAAAAACAGTCTTCCACGATTCCAATTGCGAGGGATGATGCAAGTCGCTGTTCGCGATCATCGGAAACTTTTCGGCCTGCACCTCGTCAAACCAGACTTTTCCGCTGGCGACTTCCCAGGCATCGAATTCGTGGCGAAATTCCTCGCGATTATTCCATAGGTAAAAAGTTTGCGCTTCGAATTTCCGGGTGGGCACGGGGTGGGCGGCGATGGCGCAGCCGCCTTGGCGCCTAATTTCCTTAGCTAGATCGACCGGCTCGGCTTCGGGGGCAATGTATTCACGAATTCCTAAACCTAGGACGTGGCTTGAGCGGTGATTGAAAATGGAGTTCTTGGTCAGTTCAAGCCCAGGAATCAGGACCATGCCGTACTCACGCCAGGCGCGAATGCGTTCGCGCTCGAGCTCTTCTTGATAGGAGGCGAAACTTTTAGGCGTAAGTGTCTTTTCTAAATAGCGGGCCGCGGCGCCCAAGAAGGTGTTCTGCTCGCAGACATGATCGGTGATGGCAATTGCCCCGAAACCTAAGCGTCCGTACATGTCAACGAGAGCCGAGACCGACAAATGCCCGTCACTATGATTGGAATGAACATGCATATCGGCAAGAAACATTCTGTTTCATTATTTATGAAATCACGAATTCGAGTGTTCATGATTGATGCATGAGAGCGTCAGAGCTTTGTTCGCACAGGCTGACCGAAAGTAAACACAAGGAGTAATGCAGATCGGCTACGCTCTAAACAAAGGCTATCGACCAACTGCGCAGGGAGGCACATGTCCAGCTTAGCTCTAAGAGAATGGCGACCCTATTCTCCGAACGTGTCTGTGTTTTCCGAAAACAAGGAATTCACCGTCAAGACCGTCAGCTCGTGGCGGGAATGGTACGCCGTGCTCCGCTTTCGCAAAGAAGTGTTTTTGAACGAATACGGTCTAGGTCGGGCCCTCCCCTTTTCGGTGGATATGGACCGCTTCGACTGGAAATGTGACCAGCTGGTCGTTACCTCTAAGGCCACCAATGAAATTGTGGGCTGCTACCGGATCATGTGCACGCTGTTCCAAGACAAATTTTATTCCGAAACCGAATTCAATATCGAACACGTTAAACGGATGCCGGGCACCAAAGTTGAGCTGGGCCGCGCTTGCGTCCATCCTGATTTTCGCAACGGCGCGGTGATTCAACTCTTATGGAGAGGCATCGCTGAATACATCAAGCACGTAAAAGCCGACTATGCCTTTGGTTGCACGTCCATCAAATCAACAGATCCCCTGGTGGCGAGAAAAATTGAACTTTTACTCCAGGAAAAAGAAGCTATGACGCCGTGGCCCCATGTGGCGCCCCTGGCCTCATACCGTTTTCGTGAACCGGAGCGCAATGATCAGTCGCGCATCCTTCTTTTAGAAGATGCGGACCGAGCAGAGATTCTTAAACATTTCCCGCCCCTGCTGAAATTCTACATTCGACTCGGCGCCAAATTCTGTGGCCCGGCGGCCATTGACCGAAAATTCAGCTGTCTCGATTTCTTCACGCTCTTCGACTTTACGAATCTGTCGCGTCAGATGCGCTCGAAGTACAATATCGAAGAGTGAGCGCTTGACCGAAACCTGACAGAGCCGATTCGCGCGATGAATTACGATACGCCCATGGTGAACAATTTAAACAAGCGCGTTCTAGTGGTCGAGGATGAGCAAGAAATCCGGCAATTGATTGCCCTGCACCTTAAACGCGAAGGCTACACTGTTGAAGAATCCGGCGACGGGGAACAAGCGTGTCAGAAAATTCAGTCTGACAAATTTGATCTCGTGGTCGTCGACTGGATGCTCCCCTCCTTGAGCGGAATTGAAATTCTACGCTGGTTAAGAAAGCCTGGCCCCTTGGCCCGCACTCCTGTTCTTTTCGTGACCGCCAAGGCGCAACCCGAACAGGTGGCGATGGCTCTGGACAACGGGGCCGATGATTATTTGACTAAGCCTTTTGACACATTGGTCTTGATGGCGCGGGTGAACGCCCTTTTGCGCCGTAGACAATGGCTCGAAGACACAAACCCCATCGGTGGAACCGCACCGGTTCGCCTGCAACTGGGTGATCTTGAACTCAATCTCGATTCCCACGAAGCCACTTTGCGATCAGAAAAAATTGATCTCACCCGCTCGGAATTCCGCCTGCTGCAATTGCTACTGGAAAACCAGGGCAAAGTGCTTTCTAGACAAGCGATCGTTGATCAAATCCAAGGGGAAAGCGTGCACGTTGTTGGACGTACGGTCGACACCCATGTCTTTGGTCTGCGTAAAAAGCTTTCGGACTACGGCGATATCGTCGAAACCAT
>JBEIHA010000126.1:0-8434 GCA_040381635.1 Pseudobdellovibrionaceae bacterium | reverse complement strand
TCCGTTGAGGCGTTTGAGAGACTATATGGCTGCTATTCTTCTTACGTGAAGGCACTTCGGGAAATGCCGACTCCGCCCGGCCTTACGAAAGAAGACGAACAAGCCTTCCGCGCCGAACTGGGCAATCTGGTCGTTCCCCTCGAAGAGAAGAGCGTGGATACGCTGGCACAGGCCGTGAAGTTTTCGAAGTCTCAAGGCTTCCTTGATGGCACGACGGCTCGCCTCGAAGCGGAGCTGGCAAAACTGAATCAAACAACGATCATGAATCTAACCCCAAATGTCGAACAACCCGAGCTCGTATTGCCGATAGTGGCGGGAGCAAACTAATGAAGAAGCTAACTTTAATTGTCTTTGGTGCAATTTCTCTTGTTGGATGCGCGACCGGCGGTTCTTCGACGAAGAGTGCTACTGTAGCGCCGGTGCCCACTTACAATGAAAAAGCTGGAGCCGTGGCCTTGAGCGATTTTAACGCCGGTGGTTGCCCCGCTGACGGCAAGTGGGAAGGTCCCGATTGGCGGAAAGCCGTAGCTAGTGCCAACGCCTGCGTAAAGGCCAAAGAATGGCGCAAAGTCGAAATGATTGGAAATTATCTGGCGGTCAGTGCGCACCTGACTCCGTGGGGTTCTTACTACATGAGCTTGAGCGCCCAGAATCGTAAAGACTATCCGCGCGCGGTCTGGATGGTGGAATTGGCTCTGAAAAAAGCACCGAACGAAGGTTTGTTTCATTATCAAATGGGCCGTCTTTACTGGGAACAAGGCCAAGAGCAATTGGCGCTGAAGTCTTTGAAGCAAGCTTCGGATTTAAACGCGAACCTGACCGGCGCTCACTACATTATGGGCCAAATGGCCTTACAAAAAGAGAGCTACGCGGAAGCCGAAAAACTCTTTCGTAAAGCTTTGGCGGCTGACAGTAAACACTGGCCATCGTTGATGGGAATGGCCACCGTGAAAATGAAGAGCAACGACTGGACCAACGCCGTCGTTTTTCTTGAAGACGGCGTTCGCCAAAATCCCCGGTCCGCTAAGGCCCGTCTAGCCTTGGCTCAAATTCATGAGACGCAGATTAAAAATCTTCAGGAAGCGCTTAGTGTTTACAAAGAGTTGCGCAGTCAAGCAATGGCAAAGAAGTTGGACGAACCTGTAGTGGTAAACCTCGATGAAAAAATCAGCGCCCTAGAGAAAAGCGCAAGCCAAGTTTCGAAGGGCAAAGAGCTAGTCCGTAAGCCGACGGCGGAAGGTCAGGTAAGACAATGAGAGCTTTAATCCATATCTTCTTAGGTCTCATGGTTAGCGCTGCCTTCGCGCTTAGCGCTTCGGCCGACGAAGCTAAGGCTTCGAAGAAAAAGAATGTTTCTTTTCGTAAAACTCAAGAGCACAACTTCGACGAGACTGACATCGACGGACAAGTGCGCACGCCGGACGGAGCCTATTTGCTCCAAAAACGCGGTGTTTCGTTTCTTCCGCTTTATAAGGTGAACAACCAATTCGAGAAAAATATTCTTGAATCTGTCGAGTATTTGAAGTGAGGCGCCCGTGAGGAAAGTAGCACTACAGATCGAACATAAGTTCAAAAATCGAGTGGTCGGTAACCATTTGGTCGGTGAACGCTCATGCGTAACTACAATCGGATCTAGCCGCTCAGCGGATATTCGCTTAATCGGTGATGAAGTCGCGGGACTGCACGCCGCTTTCGATTTGAGCGACGGCCAATGGACGCTCTGCGATCTAGGCAGCGAGGCCGGCACTTGGATCAATAAGAAGCCCGTGATCGAAACCAAGATCGATGGCGCTACCGTTATTCATATTGGCAATCATCAAATCAAAGTGACGCCCCACGTGGTCGAGCGCGATCTGTTCACCAAGAACCTCCAAGAGCCGCAAGGAAAATACACTTACCACCAAGCGGTGGTGATGAAAAAGGGTCTTTTACATAAATCGTTTTTATTTGAGCAAGCTCATGCTTTTGAGGCCGGGATGGCGGATGTGGGGCGTTTAAGTGCTCCCACGGGTTTCGACTGGACCGTGACCGAGGCCGGTGACTTTACGATCAAGCAGCGTCTCACCCGCACCGACGTCTTGCACGAAACGCTGGGTGAACAGTTGGCTTCCGATTGGAAGCGCCCCGCACCGGTCATTGGCGCGCTTCTGATGTTGATGTTGGTCTTTGGCGTTTTGATTCTTGTGCCGCAACAGCCGGACGACGAACTAAAGACTTTGGATCTCAATCTACAGAACCAATACACGCGCATGATCTTTGACGGTAAAAAGGTTCGTAAGCAAAAAGAAGCTTCGCAAAAAATGCGTAAGAGTATTCAGGGACAAACGCAAACCGGCGTGGCCAAAAACACTCCCGGCGGCGACGCTGGTAGCAAAAATCCGGGCGGAAACAAAGCCGCGCCGGGTGCTAAAGTGGTCATGAATTTAAAGAACGCAGGCCTTGGCGCCTTGATCGGCAAAGTCGCGGCCCGCGCAGGGAAAAACGCACAGCTGGTTCAAGCAGCCGGTGTTTCGGCGGACCAAGCCAGTGGTCGGGCCTTGGGATTGGGTGGTGGCTCTTCGCTGGATAAATTGGGTGGCGGTGGCGGCGGCACCGGGTCTGAGACGATGAAAGTCGGCGGCTTAGGTACGGCCGGCAAAGGCGGTGGTTCCAGCGGATTCAAAGGCTCGGGCGCTTTGTCCTTGGGGAATATTGGAAACGCCGAGGTCGGAGTTTTGGAAGAAGAATCCGAAATCGACGGCGGTTTGGATAAAGAAGCCATCGCGCGCGTGATTCGCTCGCAATTAGGACAGATTCGGTATTGTTACGAGCGCCAGTTGAGCGCCAGCCCCGAATTGTACGGCAAGATTCTGATTAAATTTACGATTGGTGCTGCCGGATCTGTGGTGGCCCAAGCGATAGGTACAACATCATTAAACAACGCCATGGTAGAGGGATGTATTCTGAGGCGCGTTGCAGGTTGGCAGTTCCCCACCCCAAAGGGTGGAACGAATGTGCTAGTCACTTACCCGTTCTTGTTTAAGAGCACGAGGTAAGGGAATAGCAGAACGACGGAGCTTTCACTTGTAATTCGCCGCCCATGCAAAAGATCTCTAAAGGAGGGATCTTATGGGGCAACAGAAGAACGCATCAAGTCTCTACATCGCCGTAGCTTTCCTAGCTTTGGCACTGAATTCGGCAGCTCTCGCTCAGTCGACTACGCCTGCAGCTTCGGCGAAGGTGGGAGATGACAAAGTTGATATTTCGGATCTCGAGAGCAAGTATTGGGCTCCGAAGGATACTGATTTTTCGGTCGTGCAAAACCGAATCTACTCCAAAGTGAAGTACACCGGTTTAATGATCGCGCCCCAGTTCGGCACCGTGATCAACGATCCGTACAGCGAAGGCCATCTTTTTGGCGCAACCGCGAATTGGTTTTGGTCCGAGCGCATGGGTTTGCAGGCCACTTACCTAGTCGCAGATTTGAAGAACAATGATGCAACGAATGATATTGGCCGGCTGTCAGCCACGGCGGGCGCTACGCCCGATCACGGCAAGCTGACGGGATATTACGGCGTTGGTTTCAACATCGTTCCGTTTTACGCAAAGATGAGCTTCTGGGGGAAACGCATTATTTATTTTGATATGGCGTTCACTCCTACGCTCGGTATGACCCAGTACGAACAGCAAATCGAAGGCGCCAACAAAGAAAAATCAGCCCTCACGTACGGGATCGACGTGACCCAGTATTTCTTCTTTTCGCGCTGGTTCGCAATTCGCGCGGATTTGAAAAATAATTTTTACAAGCAAGAAGTGGTCAAGTTCCGCAACACGGCCCCGTTTTCGAAGGGCCAAAAAGTTACGGACAAGAATATTCAAGACACCATGTTTTTGTTAGGCGCTGAATTTTATTTTTAATAACGAGAGGTTCGGTCTTATGAAGTCTAGTAAAGTAGTTCTCGCGATGATGACGGTTTTGGTGACGGGCAGCGCTTACGCGGCCTACACCGACATCGGTAATGTCGTAACTGAACAGACAGCGATCGATAAAGTCAAAACGACCGTGAAGGTCACGGTACAAAATGTTTTGGATTACTGGTACGGCAAAGACCAACAGGTTCCCCCCATCCCGACTGAGCCCAGCCCCAAAGATTCCGTAGCCTCTAGATCAGGCCAAGCGGCACCGAAAGCTACGCAGACACCGGCACCACAGGTGGCGGCTGAACCCGTCAAGCCGACCAAGCCCCAGTCCAGCGAAGCGCAAAACGAACTGCGCAGCCAGCCTTTATTCACCGAAAAAGCAGAAGGTTCGAGCGTTGAGGACGTTAAGGCTTTGCGCAATTCCTTAAAAGGGGCCCAGGTTTTGGGCGTCGCTAAGGCGGGACGCGCCGGTACCTCGAAGCTCGCGAAGAGCAAAGAAGGTGTTCCAGTTATCGATTTCAAGAAATTGAAAGTTTCCAAAAAAATCCCGCGTCTGGACATCGGCGTCGAAGATCAGATCTCGCGCAAGGACTTTCAGCTCACGAAATTAAGCTGGGGCTTACAGAAGCCGTCGGATTTGAAGCGCTTGCCTTCGCCCGGTGTAGCGATCACCGATAAAGAATTAAACAAGGTCTTGGGAACGCCCATCGAAAGAGTTTTGGGCGCGCGTGGAATGCAAGCCAACTTGCGTCCCGCGGGCAAACCCGTCACTCGCGATATCGTGGACAAAATTCAGTACGTCATGAAGCCCACGACCGAAGTTAAGCCTTTGCCCTACAAACCCTTAAGCGAAGAACACCTCAAGATGGTAGCCGCTTTGATCTTGTTCGAAAAGGGCAATCACTGTCATATGATCATGGGTCTGTTCAATCAATTGGCGACGGCCGAGTTGACCGCGAGCGAAGCCACTTATCACTTGGGTGCGTGCGCCGACACCTTGGGCATGCACCAAGCGGCCTTCGATCACTTGTCGGGGCTAGTGGCGAAAGAAGACAAAGAGTATGCGAAGGACGCACTGAAGCTATTGGCTAAAGATTTGCCCGGCATTTACGAAGTCCCTTTTTATAAAATGATGAAATCGGCGAAGGCGCCGAAGACCTTGATCACCGATGAATCGCGCGACAATGTCACTTACCGGATGGCCAAGGGCGCTTACCGCGCTGGCGATTTTAAGACTTCCGCCGTGTACGCAGGTCAAGTTTCTGAAAAAGCCGACTTTTTTGACGATGCGCGCTTTCTTATCGCCATGAACAGCTTCGCCCTAGGCGATAAGGCTGCGGCGCTAAAGAAGCTTCAGGATCTCTATGCCAATCTTGAAGCGCGCAAAGTTCCCAATACAAATATTCGTGCTTTGACGGCGGTAAATTTAGCGCGGATGAACTTCGCCTCCAAAAAGTATGACAAGGCTCACGAACATTATATGCAGGTGCCGAAGGATCACGCTTTGTGGGTCCAGGCCTTGATCGAGCAGGGTTGGACACAGTTAGCGCTCGAAGACTTTTCCGGTGCGATCGGCAATATGTATTCGCTGCATAGCCCTTATTTCAAAGCGGTTTATCAGCCCGAAAGTTTCGTTGTGCGCACGATTGGCTACATCAATATTTGCCAATACGGTGACGCTTACAAAACTCTGTCGTGGATGGAAAAAGACTATCGCGACTGGAACGAAAAAGCGGGTCAATACCTAACTGCCAATTCCGAACCCTTAGCGATTTACAATACGGTTAAGTCCTATATTCGCGGTAAATCGGATCAAAGCGTGGACGGCGTTCCGTTTCAAGTTTGGCGTGAGATGGCACGTCGCAAGGACTTCTTAAACTTGCAGACGGCCCTGAATGACAAGCAAGACGAAACCAAGCGCTACGAAGGCGTGAACGAAAAGATCAAGAGCGAGAAAGCATCGATCCGCTACAGCGCCGAGCAAAGCAAAAAGCAGTTCGATATTTGGAAGGGAAAAGTAGCCTCGACCAAAAAGGACCGCCGCCAAGTGAAGAACGTCGATCAGTTCAACGCCAACATGAAGCTCGAAAAGGACCGCACGGTCGGCTATCGTTTTAAGTTAGCTATCCTCGAACAGAGTCGCCAAGGTTACTTAGACTTCCAAAAGAAGTCGCAAGCAAAACTCGACAACGAAACGGTCACCTTGAGTGTCGATGCCGGTAAGCTTCTACTTAAGCGCGCCAATCAGATGAAGACCGAAATGGCCCGCGTGCTCGAAAACAATGAATTCTTGCGCTACGAAGTTTTTGCGGGAAGCGGCGAAAATATCCGTTATCAAGTTGCTGGAGGTGAAGTGTCCGGTCAAGTGAACCGGATTCCGTCCAGCATCAAGCCGACCAAGATGATGAATTGGAACTTCGACGGTGAATATTGGGAAGACGAAATAGGGAGCTATCGTTCGTCTTTACAAAACAACTGCCCGCAGAGCGCGGGACAGGGCGAGCCACGCCTAGAGGGCGAACAAGCAAAGCTGAACGAAAACTAATTTTTTAGAATTTTAAAAAGGAAAAAGGGGATTTTTATGAAAAAGGCAACTATCACCACATTGATCGCACTGGCTGCTGTCGGTACGTCCGCTTCCGCAAAGACGGACGTTAAGGGCGCGCTTGGTCAGTTAAAGACCAACGAAGAGAACGCCAAGTCCAATCAAAAGCAGTACGAAGAGAATGCGGACATTGCTTCCAAAAATATCGTGGAAGTCACCGCGGCGATCAAGCAATTGCGTGATCAAAAAGCCCAGCTCACCAGTAGTGCGGCGAATCTCAACAAGAACCTCGCCATCCTAGAAAAGATGAAGGAGCGTCTTGCGACCTTCAGTAAAGAAGAACAGACAGCGATGAAGAAGGAAGACGCACAGATCGCCCAGCTGAAAGCTTCGCTAGAAAAGCTCGAAGCCAACAAGGCGAAACGCGAGCAGAACATCACTTCGTATAGCGAAAAGATCGTTGAGGTCGACAAAGAAAAAGGCGACTGGCAGGAACAGCATCAGGCTTTCGCATCCATCCAAAAAGAGCTGGCCGTAAAAGAAGCCAAGGCTATGTCTGAACGTGAAAAGTGGATCGAAAAGCGCAAAGGTTATCGCGGCGAATCAGCCAAGTGGGAAAAAGAATCCCAAGTGGCCGAACAGGCCCGCGTGAAGTTCGACAAACTTAAGGACTAAGCGTTCATCGTTGGAGCGGCGATCTTCCGATCTGCCGCTGCCGGAACGCTTTTTTCTATATAGAGGGAAGTTGAGGGATAGGCGAAGTCCACACCTTCGGCGGAGAATTTGTCTAAGATCTTGAACAACACTTGTTGTTGAGTGTCAGCAAAGTCATTGTACTCGGCGCTCAGGGTGAAAAAAACCAATTCAAAATCTAAGCTTGAAGCGCCAAAACCCGTGAAGTGGCAGCGATCAAAACGTAATTTTTGATTCTCTTCGACGAAGGCTTTTAGCCAAACCGGGATATTCCCCAACTTTTCGCGATCTGTGGAATAGGTGACACCGATTTTGATCAGTGTTCGGCGCTCGTTCATTCTTTTAAAGTTTTGAATCTGACTTTCCAATAGATTCTTGTTTGAAAATACCAGTTGTTCGCCAGTGAGGCTGGTTAACCGCGTCGTCTTTACTCCGATATGAGACACCGTTCCCGATTTGTCGCCCACCACGATAAAATCGCCAACGACGAACGGCTTGTCCAAGACGATGGACAGCGAGGCCAACAGGTCGCCAAGGACGTTTTGCGCAGCCAGGGCGATGGCAATGCCGCCTATACCAAGGCCAGCGATCAATGCGCCTACGTCAATGCCTAGATTCGAGAGCGCCAGCAAGGCGACTAAGATCACTAGCATCGACTGAAGAAAGGTTCCGAGCAGGCCAATGGCCGCCACGGACGAGTTGTCCGATCCCACTTTTTCTTCTAAGAAGTCGTCACGCCAGCGTCCTACGGCACGCAGGCCCCAAATCATAATTTGGATGGCGGTTGCAAGAACCGCCACGTGCCGCCCGGCTTGATTTACGCTCTCATGAAACTTGAGTAGCGGTAGAACCGCCGCGCACAACCAAATAAAAATGGCCCACCCTTTCGTGCCGGCCAATCCGTAAAGAACGATGTCATCCCATTTACCGCTGGTGCGTTCGGCCAGCCGCTGCAGTCGTGAGATAAGAAATTGAAAAGCGCCCTTCAAAACAATGGTCAAAAAAATGACCACGCCTAGCGCGAGCAGACTATTCCAAAGTTGAGTGTCTTGAAGAATATTTTCGATGTTCAATGGAGACCTTTATACGGGTTTCTGGATTGTCGGTTTTCGGCGGGGGCAGCTCACGTTCAGACTTGTCCTTTTTGGGCGACTCTTTTGTCAGATATTTTGGTATCCGCCGGACTTCTCGTCAAGCAACGTAAGCCACTTTTGGCCCGCCCCTTGCTAATTTACCTATTCGTTGTAGATATGATTTCTTAAACCGCTTTAGGCCGAGGCTAGCGGCGTCAGGGCT
>JBEIHA010000125.1:0-8439 GCA_040381635.1 Pseudobdellovibrionaceae bacterium | reverse complement strand
CGTAAGTCGGACCCATCACGCCGACGTAAACGCCCTCAAACACGCGCGGACTTTGTTTCTTGAGACAAGCCTTCAGCACCGAGCTTAGTTTCTTATCGAAGGGTTCGGTCATATCGACAAAGCGGGGACCGTAATTCCAGTTGGGACCGCGCAAAGGATTGCCGCCGGTCATATTGATCTGGTCTTTCAAAACCATAAAATCGCCGGGCTTCATTTCTTTCTGTAAGCCCCCGGCCGCGTTGGTGATCACCAAAGTTTTCACCCCGAGGGCGGCCAGCGTCCGGGTGGGGTAGATCACTTGATCCCAGTTCAATCCTTCGTAGGCGTGCAAGCGACCTTGAAGAACGGCCACGTTCACACCTTGCAAAGTACCCAAGATCAGTTTTCCCGAATGACCTTCGACGGTGACCGGACAAAAATGCGGAATATCTTTGAAATGGATTTCGGCCACCGGCGAGACTTCTTTTGCGAAGCCACCCAAACCAGAACCTAAAATAAATCCTAAGGTGGGCTTCAAGGTCGCGCGCTTTTTGATAAAATCGGTGGTCTCTTGGAGTTGGCGATCGATCATGTCAGCACCTCATGTATCAGCGGCGATCTTGCCGCTGAAGTTTTAGAAACTGAAAAGCTTTGATTCAATAAAGGTAGGGCTGCCGAAAACTGTTCCGGCCGGGCACAGTGAACTCGAAACAAATTCTGTCCCTTGGAAACAGTTTGCCCATTCACGCAAAAAACTTCCAAACCGGCGGAATGGTCCAAAGCATCGGTCTGAAAAGCGCGACCAGCCCCAAGATGAACGCAGGCCAAGCCCATTTTTTCTAAGTCGGTGTAGCGAAGAAAGCCGTCCGATTCGGCCCGAATCAATTCTTGTTGCCGGGCTTCTTTGAAAGCCTCGGGCCAGGTGCCCCCTTGTGCAGAAACAATCTCTTTGAACTTCCGCAAAGCCGATCCGTCGGAAAGCGTTCTGCGTGCCCTATCACGACCTGAGTCCACGGACGAAGCTTTCCCACCCAAGACGATCATGTGCGCGGCCAATTCTAAAGTAAGCTCGAGGGTGTCGTCGTAACCTTTGCCTTCTCCCTCATAAGATTTACCTTCGAGGATGTCGACACACTCGCGCACTTCCAAAGCATTTCCTACGAAGCGACCCAAGGGTTCATCCATGCGGGTGATCAGCGCGGTCACCTTTTTGTCAAAATGCTGACCGATACCCATCAAAGCTTTTGCCAGTCCGCGCGCGTCCTCGGGTGTTTTCATAAAAGCCCCGGAACCCGCTTTCACGTCCAAAACCAGGGCCGACATGCCCTCGGCTAATTTCTTAGACATAATGCTTCCGCAAATCAGCGGATAAGAATCCACCGTGCCGGTCACATCGCGAAGAGCGTAGAGTTTACGATCCGCCGGGCAGATTTCGCGCGTCTGTCCAATGATCGCGGCGCCAATGGAGCCCAATTGTTTTTTGAAGCGATCAAAACCAATGGCGACGTCGAAGCCCGAGATGCTCTCCAATTTATCCAGGGTACCCCCGGTGTGGGCCAAGCCTCGGCCGGCCATCATCGGCACGGGGATTCCCAAGGACGCGACGATCGGTGACAAAAGCAAACTCGTTTTGTCGCCAATTCCGCCGGTCGAATGCTTGTCGACAGTCGCGCCCAAATGCGAAAGATCCAAGACCTGCCCCGAGTCGCGCATCTCTTTTGTCAGGTGCGCGGTTTCTTCCGCCGTCATGCCGCTAAAACAAACAGCCATCAGCCAAGCGGACATTTGATAATCAGGGATTTCATCTTTGGCGTAACCTTGAATCAGAAATTGAATTTCTTGTGGAGTGTGCGTGCCCCCGAAGCGTTTCTTGCGAATCAATTCCGCGGGTAAAAATGCCATCTAGTAATCGCCTTTGTCACTCACCATACCGGCGCCGTTCGAAGTGCCGATGCGAGTGGCGCCGGCTTCAATCATGGCGATCATGGTTTCCCGGTCGCGAATTCCGCCGCTGGCTTTGACTTCCAGTTGGTCGCCGACGGTTTCTTTCATAAGCTTAACGTGGTGAACGGTGGCGCCACCGGGCCCAAAGCCCGTCGACGTTTTGACAAAATCCGCACCGGCGATGATGCAAACGGCACAAGCACTTTTGATTTCTTCGTCGCTTAGCAATGCGGTTTCTAAAATCACCTTTACGGTCCGGCCTTGCGCGGCCTTAATCACCGAAGCGATGTCGTTTTCAACCGCCGCGAGGTTCCCGTCTTTCAACGCCCCAATGTTCATGACCATGTCGAATTCCCCTGCGCCGTCGGCGCAGGCCCGCACAGTCTCAAGAGCTTTCACTTCGGCGCGATTGGCGCCTAGTGGAAAGCCAATCACCGTGCAGACTTTGACTTGCGAACCCTTAAGCAGCTCGGCGCAAACCGCGACCCGAAACGGCTGCACGCAGACCGTGGCGAAGCGATATTGCTTAGCTTCCGCACACAGCTTTTCGATTTGAGCACGAGTGGCCTCGGGCTTAAGCAGCGTGTGATCGATCATTGAGGCTAAAGGCGCACGCTTTGCGTTATCAGAGGGCATAAAGTCCTTCTCAAAGTAGCGAGTCCCACCTAATTTGTTACCATGGCAGTCGGAACTCTCACCAAACACTACTTCATTTCTGGCCGAGTTCAAGGCGTGGGCTTTCGCGCCTTCACTCGCCGAATAGCCGAAGAAGTGAACTGCTGCGGTTGGGTCAGAAATTTGCCCGACGGTCGGGTCGAGGCTTTGGTGCAAGGTGGAGCCCCCGAAATGCGGGCTTTCGAAGAGCGCTTGCGCAAAGGTCCGCATAACGGTGAAGTAAAGAATGTCGAAGTGAGCGATGGCGATTCCGAAAGCATCCCGGAAGTTTTCGAGATCCGAAAGGACGGGCGTTGATGAGGACAAGTTCAATGAACAATATCGTTTCACTGATAATGATTTTTGCATTCACGGTAACGACTCCGCAGGCCTTTGCCCAAAAGCCTAAGACCCAAGGCAATGCCACCGAGGGCCCACGTCGCCATCTCTCCACCATCGTCTTTGCCGGGGTCGCCGGCGCAGTTTTAGGTCTGTCGACTTTAAGTTTCTACGGTCGTCCGCAAGAAAAACTAACCCACATCGCCATCGGCGCCGCGATCGGCATCATCGGCGGGGCCATGTTCTCAACCTTCAAAGCCGCTACCGATCCCAAAGATTTCTATGGCCTACGCGAACAAGGTCCAAATCCCGAATTCTGGAATCTAGCCTTGGAGTCGCGTGCACAACCCGAAGGCTACATACCCAAGGCCGCACTGACTTTCGAATTTTAGCTATGAATGGCGATGGCCGATCCCTTGGGCGTCATTTTACCCCTCACGCGAATCGCCACCTACAGGTGGCGATTCGCGTGAGGGGTGAGAATACATGAAAATGGGATCCGCAATTCTATCGGGGCGGGACCAGACCTAAGGTATAGCTCGCCAAGAAAAAAGCAAATCCATGATTACCCGCGCGCTTCCTCGTAGAAAACGCGGATTTTGCTACCTATGGGTTGGTTGGCCCAGTCGATGTCCGTACCCAGCTGAATCGCGTTTTTCGAAGGATTGTAGGACCATCCTTTACGCGAGTCTTCCGGAAGGACTAGATCGCCGTAGGTCACGCGGATCGTTTTGACCTGCGGGAAGCGAGTCAGATAAATCGTGGATCCGACTTGATCGACGATATCCAAAGCGAATTCCGCCAAACGCTTGCCGAAATCGGGCGCACATAGACTAACAACATTGCCACCGCGTCCGCCGCCGGTGACGCCATTAGGTACAAGATCCAAAAATTCTTCCAAGCGCTTTGGCGCTCGACCCGCATCATCGCGATCGCAGCCAAAAGTGACCGACGAGGGGATAATCGCGCCGTAGCCTAAGACCTTGCGTCGATCGTTGCGCTTCAAAGCCAGCATTCGATTCAAAACATCCGTGGCCATTATGGTTTGGCTTTGGTCTTCCGCGTCCGTAATGAAAATCACGATCAGGGCGGCGGAAGAGCGTAGGAAGTTGGAATTCCAATCCGCCAAAGTTTCAGGTGCAAAGGCCAAGTTCAAAGCTTCGAAGGGGGCTTCGCGACCGGAACCACTGGTGCCGACCATTAAGTTTTCTTGCAGGACGGAATTGGAGCTTGGGGTCTTCGGCGTAACGACGCGTGTTTCGCCGACCAATTTTCCGCAGCAGGTGCCGGTACTGAACCCGCCTTCGCTGTCCGTGGTGATTACGCCGATGCGGTATTCCAATAGCGAAGTTTGAGTCAGTACCGATGTGAATTGGCTGATGTTGGCGGCTAAATTGGTTTGGTGGGTGTTCATGCTGCCCGAATCATCGACGACAAAAAGAATATCGGCCTTGGCGTCAAAGACCAGCTGCTCACCTTCGCCATCGGCCACTTTTTTCGGCTGCGGGACCGGCGCGAAAAAGTTAAGGGCGGCTTCCGACGAGCAGCCGCCGATCAATAGAAACAAGGCACATAAAAGCAGACCCTTAATCATGGTTACCCTCTGGCCTGGCAGGCCTTTTTCACGTTCACGCGGTAGTTGCCGATTTCATCAAACCAAAATTCTTTTTCCGCCGGGAACTTCAAAACGTCTTTGGCTTTCGATCCGGTTGAACCCGTCTTTTCTGTGACGGGTCCGCCGGACTTGGCGATCAAGCGGTCGGCGATCGACACCTGCTGGATGACCTCGGCTTCGACGATATGCAATTTGCGCAAGATCTCTCTGATCTCGCCCGCTTCGATTTTTGCTAACTCTTTGACTCGCGTCTGCGCATTGGCGGAGGCCGACTGCGAGCGCATCATCGTGCTCTGGCGCAATTTATCGAAATAGCCCTGCAGCCCGGTGGTGGAAAGTGACTTTGCGTAAATCACTTCCGCCGCATTGGCTTCGTTTTCGAAATGCTTCTGCGCTTGCGCGAAGTGAAACAGGCGGTCGTCGCGGGAAACAAGACGGGGTAAACCCAAAGCCTCTTTGCCCAAATTCTGGCGGGCAATCTTCGCCCCGTTTAGCATTTCGATCACTTTGTCGGCATTCACCTTTTCCAAAACAGCGTGACGAGCCTTGAAGCGCTTCGAAAATTCGCTGAGCGAATCGATAACACCCGGATAATCACAAACCTTTAACTGCGAAAGCGAATGGACGAAAAAGCCTTCCGCGCCGGCTTGGTTGACCATAGCTGGGGTAACAAGGGATTTGCTGATGGCCATGGCGTTTTGGGGCTCGCCTTTACGAATGAAGGCCCAGGCCATTTCTTCTTGGGCATCGGTCCAGTACTCCGAAGATTTGCCGATTTTTTCGTAGTACTTAATCGCGGGGGCGTACATCGCGCGTTGATAAAGAAGTCGCGCGGCCGTCAACTCCATAAGATCGCGCGATACAGGGGCAGGCTTGCTCTTCATCACGTGAGCTAAGACTTTGGCGGCTTCTTCGACTTGATTGTTCAAGGAATAAGCGATCACCATTTGCCAAGCGGCGCGGGCGCGCTCGATACTTTGGCCGGGTAAGCGCGCGAACAGGCTAAGCAAAGCTTGCGGGTCTTTCATCTTGGAAAAATCGCGGGCCACCACGCGGAATTCCACTTCCGGCGAAAAGACTTCGGCAAAGGCCGGCTTCCAAGTGATCTGTGCCAGTTCCCAAGCGTGATGCGCAGGCGCCGCCGCTTCTTTCCACAGGCGGCGAATTTCGGAATGGATTTTCCCCGGTTCTTCCAATTGGAAAAGCAGTTCTAAGCCGGTCACCGGCATTCCGGATTTGAAATGGGCTAGGGCGAAGAGGGCTCGTCCGTCTTGGCTTTTTTGAAAATCACTTCCTTCAAACGCGACCGAATACTGAAGCAAGGCTTTGTCCCACTCCGCCGCTTCGAGCATTTGAATAAAATGACTTTGCTCAGGGTTTGGATTTTTGATCTGAGCTTGAATCGCATAGTAGATGGCGCTGTACGTTTTCGCAGCCGAGGCGGCTTGGTTCGTCGCACCTTGTGCGGGCTTACCCGCAGCTTCGTCGAGAATGCTTTCAAGATCCTGGGCCTGCACGGCTGCGCCCGAGCTTACCAAAAGGGCGGCCGTTAGGGCCGCCGTTTTTCTCCAAGCGATCATAGCAACCATCCCATTTGAATGGATCCAATGGTCAAATCCAGTTCTTTATCGCCCGCCAAATATTTAGCGGTGTAGCTTTGATAGCGCATTTCTAAGCGAGTGCTGAAATGCGGGCTGACCCAAAAGCCGATGCCGCCACCGGCGGTGTAGGTAGGCGCCGGTCCCGAAAGCAAACGGGCCTGGCCGTAGCCGCCCAAAGCATAAACATCGAAGTGCAAAACATTGCGCGAAGAGAGTTTAAGTTTCCCGTAGAAGGGATACCAATTCAGCATCGCCAGGGCTTCGTCCTTCATGTAGTCAATTTCGGGGAAGGGCGAGGCCGGATTTTCGGGGTCCGCTAGAAAGTCGGCGTAAGCCTGATCGACCATGGCTTCACCTTCTTTGGTCAGGGTGTTGAAGGCGTAGTTGTACTTCAGCCCCACCGAAAGCTGCGGGATAAAATGGTAGTGAACATTCAAGCCCACGGTCTTGGTGCGATTGTACACATCACCACCGAAGGTGCCGGCGAATTCAGGGGAGATTTCGACCCGGTGGCGGCGATCGACCGTGCGCTCTTGCACGACGCTGATGTTCTTTTCAGGCTCTAAGGCCTTCGCGCGTTCTAGCAAGATGGTGTTTCCACCAAGCGAATCGAAATCCGCTTCGGGCTCGTTGCTTTCTTGGGCCATCGCGGAAAATGAAACAAGCAGCCAAAAAATTAAAGTCCAGCGCATGGTTAGCTCCCCTTCGGAAGGACTTGCGTCCTGAAATCAAGAGTCCGGATCTGTTGAGTGCTGTCGGAGGTATTTAAGTTACGGGATTGAATATCAACGCGCAGATTGTAGCTGCCGGCTTGGCCTTCGCCAGGCGTCCAAGTGAAGGTGCAATTCAAAACGCCGCGAGCCGTGGCCTCACAAGAAAGGTCCGAACCCGTAGGCAGGGAGAGCACGCTATCCATTTTCAAGACGGCCTCAAGCTTCGGGTCGGTGATAATGAACTTATAAACTAGAGCTTCGGTCTCTTTGGCTTGAAGATTTTCGGTCCAGGTCGAAACAGGCGTCGCGAAGGAGGTGTACACTTCGAGCATAATTTCCTGCTGGGGACTGAATTTGTTAAAGCGGGTGGTGGCGAAGAGGCCCACTTTGAATCGGTCGATGGAATCACTCAGTTCCACGTCGCGCGCGTCGATTTCAATGGTCAATTGGTAGCGATTGGAACCTAAGCTTTCTTCGCGCGCGATCGAAGTCAGCGCCGACAAACTTTTTGCGCCCGCAATGGTCGTCAGCGTCAGCTTCGGCCACGTCGAGCGGTCGTTGGGTAATGCATCTTTATCAAAAATGATCACTGGCACGCGCATGGTAGTGCCTTCGCGCAAGAAGGTGGCGGGTTTGTTCGCGCTTAGGATCAGAGGGTCATTGAGCTTGCGATTCACCGACATCGCGCGGACCTGTTCGTCGAAGAGGACCTGGCTCCCGGGCTTGTAACCGTAAGCGCGAACAATCAGCGGCAATTGCGCAATTAGACCGTTTGTGCCAATGGCCGTGACGAACCCAGCTGGCGGAGTCCACGAGAATATTTTTGTAGTCGCATCGTAGGTGGCACCGGGAAAGTCCGTTAGGTTTTCGATGCTCACTTCGGCGGCGTAGCCTTCAAGGAGGATGCGCGCGGCGATTTGGAATTCCGCTTTCTCGCCCTCTTCGAATTCTTGAAAATCGGGCAACGTGATCTTTACGGCATCGCTTTGCAGCGGCTTTTCTAAATCAGGTTTCGTCGGAACCGACTTGGCCCGCTCAAACTCTCCCTTTTTCCCGTCGAGCGGATTTTGCATCCATTTTCCGCATCCGCTTAACATTAAGCCCGCGGTCAGCGTCACCAATATTTTATATGTATCCATTTACCCCTGCCCTGTTCTGCTCAATACAAAAGGATATGAAACTTGTACGTCGACTCCGCCCATCGGAAGCGGGAATTTCCAGCTCTTCAGGCGCAGCACGATGCAATCTTCGATCATCTTAGAGTTCAACGAAGTGTTGCCCACATTCGCCGTTTTCACGACTCCGTTGCCACCGATGACAAAGTCCACGGCCACACGACCCTTAAGTGAAGGATCGCCCTGCAGACCTTGCTCGTAACAAAAGCGCACTTGTCCTAAGTTGCGGTTGATGACCGCGGCGATTTGATCACGATCAAGACCCGTGGCCACCGTCGCTTCTTGCGATAGACCGATCGGTGCTGCGCCTGTAGAACCCACCATCGTCATTTTTCCGTAGCCCGCTTGGCCGCCGCCTTTGCCTTTGGTTCCGTAACCACCGGCACCTTCGACGTTATGACCGGCGCCCAGTGGTGCCG
>JBEIHA010000124.1:0-8454 GCA_040381635.1 Pseudobdellovibrionaceae bacterium | reverse complement strand
CAGCTGATCGGCATCGCCATGATGCTTGTTGCCGGCGCCGTTTGATAAGTCAGCATTAAGCCGGTGTTGTAAGGCATCACAGACACATACCCTGCCGAGCCTGATGGTGTAACCGCCGAAAGGCTGCCAGAAATATTTAGCGGCGAATTCGCAGTACCGTCGCAACTGACCGTCCCACTTTCAACACCGTAAATTGCTGCATCGGAAAAGCTGGCTTGGCTAAAAAGCATGAATACATTTGCTCCTGGAGAACCACCCACCCTGACGCAAGCCGCCCGATTGGCGGTGGCGGAAACAGTAGAGTTGACTGTCGTAACCAAAGTTACCGTTGGTGACGCACTAGGATCGACGATATGATCCATAAAGCGTCCCAAAGCATTTGTTGTGATCGCGTGAATATCGGTTCCGCAAACGGCAAAAGCCGAGAGCCCGGCCGCATTGGGCAGCGAAACTGAGACCGGCCCGCTGACAGCATCCCCCGACCAAGATCCGCTGAAGGTGGGAAAAGTGCGAAACACAACTTTGAATCCGCCAAGATTGCTCAACATCATCGGTCGTGGGTCTCCTTCAATATTGACCGTCACATCCCTAAGCACTTCGCTTACGGCAACACCATTGGCCCAGTTGATTGAACTCGAAGCGCCATGACCTTCAAATTTCCCGTAGTGATAGACAGATCCACTGGCGTATCCAAGCGCCACAAAAATATAGGTGTCCTCGTTTTTCTTAACCACAAAAACGCGGCTCACATTCAAGCCAGTAGCCGATGCCGCTGGAATTGTAGGCAATGCAAATTCCACTATCGACTGGCCCGAATAGTTGCCAAACTGCGAAGGCACAAAGGCAATCTTCAGTTGCGTGCCTTTTGCAATCAACATAGCTGGTGAACCGCCGTCCAAACTCAGATGAGACGAAGCCAGAATGTCCATTCCTGAGTAAGCACCCAGAGCTATTTTGCCACCGACCGAATCCATAGCGGTAAGGTCTCTCAGCCCTCCACCCACAGGGGTGGCGACTGACGAAGTAACAAGTTGATTGTTGCCGGTCGTCGGTAGTGAGTTCAGGATTCCATTCGAATTCGGACTCATCGTCCAAGTTGTCGCAGCGGCAGTTAAGCCTGCAGCGGTGTATTCAGTGACCCGTCCGTCAGAATTCACGAACAAGCCGTTGGCCTTAAATGTCACCGAAGGTCCGAGGATGACCATATCGTAAAGGAAGCGCACCGGTGCGGCGGTGCTAAGGCCTAGCGCCCATGCCCCTATGGCCGTGCGTGCGGCAGTCGTCGAATGTGTGATCGTGTGGTATAAGGAAGTTAACTCAATCTTGTCTGAACCCGCGTTTGACGGAGCTTTAAACGCAAGCGTGTAACTCGACAGCGCGCAATTCACTCCGCTCAAATCCTTTGGATCCAACTTTATCGTCAGCGAATCATTTGGATCTCTCGAGATGTCCTCCTGCTGATCGAAACAATTTGGTGGCGTCGTCGTGCCAGACGTGGAGATGTAGTCCAGACTGGCGTAGACCGGCTCATTCGTACAACCCGCCCATTTCATTCTAAATGGCACTGAGACATCGGTATTAATTAGTAATGGCATTAAATCGCCAGTATTTATAGGAGTATCTGACATATCGACCGGCACGAGCGCCCCGGGCGAAGGGCAGATCGTCGCTCCAACCAAGACCAATTGCGGAGAAACCAATTCAGGTTTTTGCAAACCAAAACTCGTGACGGCCGCGGCCGTTAAAGTCACTTTGACTCGGACATTGCTATTGCCATTTAAATCCGAGTTTATCGCGTTGGTGGAATTGGGCGCGCTGGAGCCAATGGCCAAAATGCCTAAGGTTTGAGAATTATAAGTGGCACTGATTAAAGCGTCAGACAAGCTTTCGACCCCGTTCACTTCAAGGCGCACACTGGCGACGTCCGAAGGAACCACAAAACGCCCGTTCACCTGAAGAGCCACATTGTGAAAGCCATTTCTAAATTTCGCTTTCAAAAGCTTGGTGCCGTCAGCCCAACCAGGACCATAGATGTTGGAAGCCGTAGAATTGGAACCGATGATTTTGAACATGGGCGGGTTGTTGTACTGAAATCCGCCACCTTCAAGCTTAATTCCAGATGGCGGAAGCCCCCCACCAGCGACCACGGGGCAAGCCACAACATCAAAGCTATCAAGATTCATCGCCGTCAAACCGGGCAGGTTGAAGGTCGCGGAATTCACTCCGGCTCCCGCCACGACAGCAGGAACATCCGCCCCGGCCGGTAAAAATCCCAGGTTTCTTTGCAGACGTGCACAGTCGATTCCGTCGCCCATTCCATAAAGGTTTGAGTCGCCGCTCCCCGCAGGGCGAAGACGATACAAAACGCGAGTGGCCTGAATTCCCGCCGCGTGGGTCACTCCTGGCAGGTAGTCCCAGCTTAAAGTCAAAGCCGAACCCGCAGCGCTCGCTTCCAAATACGACCCCGTATCTAGAGCGCGAAAGGGCCCACGAAAGCCCGCAACGCTATCGTGCCCGTTTCTCAAGCCTAAATAATTGAAGACGAGATTCTGACTAAACGCTAGCGCCTTAACCGCGCAGCTATCTGTTGTGCTGCTTTCATCGAAGGCGACGCCACCTCGTGCCGGAGCGGCGCTGTTGCTGGTAGAAGCGTTGCGCACACCATTCCACATAATATTATTCGCGCCCGAAGTTCCCGCCACAAAGGCGCCGGGGATGTTCCTATCCCCATCGCTATAACAAGCCTTCTCGTCGCTGGCGGCGGGCCCAAAATAGCCTAAGAAAATTCTTTGGGCCGCTTCGGGCCGAAATCCAATAACGCCGCCGGGGCCACCATCTTCTTCACGATAGTAGGTAGGAACATAGACTTCCAAGAACCGGGGATTCGAAGTCGCCAAATTCTGCATAGATTGGATATTCACGTCTGATAGAATTCGCGCACCATTTAAGAAGTAGTCAAACTTCACGTCACCATCCACTGCCATAAGGCTCATCCAGCCGGCGAATACAAAATTGCGCTCGACCGTCAAAGCAGGGGGGTTGGTCCGCACCGAGGCCGAAGCCGGTGGCTTAAACTTTGTCTCTAAAATTCCGGTCGCACCGGTGGCCACACCGGCCACCGTCTGATCCAAGTAGCGCCCGTACACGCGGGCCTCCATTGTTGATCCACCGATTGTGACGGGAGTCACTTCTACGACCACGTCGCCAGAGCTTAAATTTTTCGAAGCGTCGCCGTATTTGAACGTCATGGCTTCAGTGCTCTCGTTTTTATAAACCGCGAGAACTTGAATCAAAACGTCATTGCCCGTGGGCACATTCGGAATAACAAATTGACTTGGCGGCGCGCACGCGGCACTCGCGCAACTATACCGGTCCCACTGAAAAAGAATGGGTGATCTAATATTGCCACCAGAGACATTGACGATGACAATGCCCAGTTCTGCATCGAGTGAGCCGAAAGAGGAGGACGAAAGACTCAGCGAAACAGAACTTGTCTTCGAAGTCCCGCGCGTACATCCACCCAAAACCATAAACGATAAAACAGCCAGAGCCGTAAAATTTCGCATACGCACCACAATCCTCCACTATGTTTGACCATTAACTATCGGCAGAAGAGGTGGCTTTACTTAAAATCCGGACCGCTTTGAGACGGCCAAGGCTGCGGTTTGATTAAGAATGAGACAGGCTCTTCACCGCGACCTAAATTACTTCTTATCTATAAGCCAGCCATGACGAAACAATCATCATGACCGCAAGCCCCGCCGTTAGAAATGCCGAAACCCACTGCTGGTGCCGCAGATCACTGCGTACGATTTGGATCTCAGCGCGAAGGCTAGACTCTTGATCCGGGTTCAGACTTGAAGCTGGCATTTTAAATCGCGCATTCATCACTGCCGCCAGGTCTGGTTGGGTCAGCATCTTCTGATTCAACGCTAAAAACCATTCCAGCGACCTGTAGATATGAGGCGGAACGCGGGACTCATCCTTCATCCACCGAGTCCACGCGGAAGGATCCACCAGAAGAAGCTGGCACATTTTACGGCGCGAAAACCCTAGTTTTTGACGGATATTTTCAAGTCCCCCGTGCTGATCCCGAAAAACCTTGGTCTCGGCGGCATATCGCAATCTAAGGGGAGATTTGGCCTTAGGAACACCTTCTAAGTGATCGAGTGCCCGTTGACCTAGACCTTCATCCCTATTTCTTTCTAGATCCATAGCCACCTCCTGTATTGCATTTCACAAGTAATAAAAGTGAATCGCAATTTAAATAGTTGTGATTCACAATTACTGGACTATTCGCTCTGCGCACTACGGTTATGTATCAATGAGCGACTCACGCCAGGCGTCCATCGGCCCACCCTATTTCGAATTCGACTTCGTATTATAACTATAAGTCACACTATTAAGTGCTTGATTTACATGGTATATCGGATCAGCATTAGGGGCAGGAGACCGCTGAATCCTAAATAAATCAGGATGATTCGGCGCAGCTCAACATATTTTATATACTTAAATTTCACACGCGAGATTGACACACTATGGCAGCAGCGCGACGGTACGCACTCAACAAAAACAAATATCTGCTCGAAGCCGAGGTCGAGCGGCTTCATCACATTCTGGGATCTTTCCAACATAAAGATGAACGAAACTGCACGCTGCTTTGGATGCTTCTTCATTCGGGGGCCAGGGCCCAAGAGGTTTTGAATCTCCTCCCGGAAGATTTGAACACCTATGAACAATCCGTGTTTATACGTGGACTGAAGGGCAGCAACGATCGCGAAATCCCTTTGCCGGAATGGCTCTTTAAGAAGCTTGAAGCCCAGGCCAGCAGGGCACAAGTCGGAGCCGCTATTTTTCCCATCACCTACAATCGGCTGCGCCAGGTCTGGACTCTCTATCGACCCGTGCACAAGAAGCTTCATGCCCTCAGGCATACCTTCGCGATCCGACTTTTCAAGAAGACCAAGGACCTGCGCTTGATTCAGGTGGCGCTTGGCCACCGCAACATCACCAACACCATGATCTACGCAGATTACATTTATTCACAGGAAGAGCTACGCAAATTGATTCTGTAAATCTGCTTAATCTCGGCGCATTTTCAAAAGGATACTGCGCACCTCACTTATCCAGTGAATAAGGGGTGGTTATGATGTGGCACCACCCTCACTAAACACAGAAATTTCTACCTAGTCTTCCGAGATGAGAGGCGAGGTGAACTAGGCTCGCTCTTCAGCGGTTTTGCAATTGCGCGTCACCTTTCTTTTTTTCACGAGCTTGAAAAAAATGGGCGCACTTTGCAACCGCACCATTCCCAATATTTTTTGCTCATGTTCAAGAATCTTTGGAGGTTTCGCACGCCGCCCGATACCCCTCACTCTCACTACATCGTTAAGGGGTGACTTGTGTCCAAGGTTTGGCGTCTAGCAGTTTTGCTACTGGCCTTTCAAATGCCGTACGTTTTTGCTTTGAACGATCTCGTCCACATTTTTCCGCGTCCAAACGGTTTCATCAGCACGGACAACATCAAGCGAATGTCGCAAGAAAACTTAGAAAAAGTGCGCGATGACCTCAATGCGTCCATTGTCGCTTTGCGGGTCATCATCCGACGTAAAGACAATCAAGGTATCCCGTTCAATAAGATCAGCTCCTTGGCGCGCTTTCAAACGCAGGAAGCCGTTGAAGCCTTGATCACCGTCTTGCGCGAAGAAATCAAGCGGATGCAGGCTCAAGATTATCCGGCCAGCCGCGAAGTATTTCTGACGACCCTGTCCGCCTTAGGGACTATTGGCGCCAAGTTCCCTCGCCGCTACGTCGAGAACATGATCGACCTCGCTCAAGAATTCGAGGCCAAGGCCAAGGCCAACGGCGCAAGCGAGATCATCATCAAAAAAATGGACAACGTCATAGACGTGATGGAATCGCGCGAAGAAAACTTGGTGGACTTGAACGACTTGCTTCACGCGATCGAGATGGCCACCAATCAACCGACGATTGTTCTTGAGCGCACCGAGAAAATTTTGAGAGCCGGGCTAACTTGGTCAGCCCGAAGTTATGCAAGCTCTTATGGATATGGAATGGCGCAGCTCGCTTTACGGCAAGGCTCGCAAATTGCCCGATGCCATTTACTTGATGGGACTACCCGGCACTGGAAAAGACACAGCCGCCGAGACTTTTGCCGATGCCTTAAACGGCGCCAAGGGCGCGCACCAGAAACACATGTATCGTTTGCCACTATTGAAAAGTCGTTCTGACCTTTGGCAGCTTCTTGGTTCTTCGACGGGCTACGTAGGATCCGAAAATTTGCCGCCATTTTTGCAGTTCCTGGTGCGGCACTCGGACGGCAAGTACAAGCTCGAGGAATTCAAAGACGGGCAAAAGACGCTCACGCGGATCATCCTTAACCCGGATTACAAGGGCGAAACTCTGGTCGGCTACGTTCCGCCCAACCGCGGAATTGTTTTTGTTAATGAATTTCACAATTGGTCCAAGCAGCTCAAAGATGATTTCCTAAAACAGGCCCTGGAAAAAGGGGTTTTTACGATCAATAATCCCAATGGCGGACTGAACGAAATTTATGTGCCGATTCGCTTCGTGATCGCTTCGAATGAAGGCATCCGACTGACCACCTCGCGCGAGGCCAATGGTCAGCGCCAAGGCAAGGCTCTCAGCTATGAACAGATGATGGTGAAGTGGGAAGGCGTGCACGAGAACAAACGGGCACTCAAGGCGGAAATTCTCGCAGGGAACGGTTCGCCAAATCAATCCATCGCTGGCGAAGCCACGCCAGGTATTTCCGAAGAACTTCTGAACCGAGTTCCCGATCGCTTTATTCTCCTTATGCGCCCTTTGTCGCCGGAACATTTGCGTCAGATCGCGACGGGCTACCTCGAGGATCTGAAGAATAAACTCGCCGATTCCCCGTTGCTGGGCAAAGTGGCGCTCACCTGGTCGGACGAATTGCCAAAAGCCCTTCAGGAATACGATTACCTGCCTGAGGAAAACGCCAGGCCCGTCTTTGGCCGCATCATGAGCCTTATCGAAGAACCTCTGCTCGACGCCGTTCGAGGCAACACTATGCCCCAGGCGCGAGATCAAGAGATTCATTTGGATATCGAAATCAATCCTGATAATTCACGAAGCCTGATCATCACCAGCCCCAGCGGCCGCACGGCCCGCCAACTGATTCGCACCACGACGAAAGATATTGCCAAGCCCGCCATGACCAATGAGCGCATTGATGAGCTCACCGGCCTCGAAAGCTATTTGAAAAGCAACGTCTTCGGGATCGATGAAGTTTTGGAACGCCTGAGCGAGCGCGTCCTCAGTATTGAAAACGAAGCCGCGGGCGCGAGTGCCCGACCCGTCAACGTCTTGATGCTGAATGGCTTAAGCTCAACGGGTAAAACCGAAACGGCCAAACAGCTCGCGCGCTTTGTGCGCAAAGCCGATGATGAACTCGTGACCTTTGACTTCAGTCAAATCCAGACTCTTCACGATTTCAAAGTGAAGATTCTCGGTCTTAAAGATGGGCTCGGCAACCCAGTGCCGTCCGAGTTTATGAAGCATTACGACCGCGCCAACGGCCGCTTTATCGTCGCCTTTGACGAGCTCGCGAATGTTCGCGACATGGATTTACTAAAAGCCCTGTATGACTTTTTCCGCGAACCCGTGGTCACCACGTTTTCGGACAGTAAACCGCGCGCGATGGGCGGGGTGACCGTCATCATCACCGGAAATCCCGGCCAAGAGATGTACGCGCAGGTTCCTAGGTCCGCGCCAATGGAAGTTCAAATGCTCGCCTGGGCGGAAATTTCCAAGCGAACCAACAACAACCCGGAACTTCAACGCAGCATCCTTGAAAAATTCTACCCCGAACCCTTCATCACGCGCGTCGGTCGCAACAATATCTTCTTCTTGCCGCCCCACTCCTACAAGAGTTTGCGCCAATTGTCCCAACTGAAACTTGGCCAAGCCTTTGAACGCATGGCCAAGACCGACAGTCGCCGCGGTTGGAAAGTCTTGTTCCCGTCGAAGACGGAATACTCCCAGTTTATCGACATGATCATCGACGAAGGGTTCTCGCTGCGCTTTCAAGGTGCCTCGATCGAATCCTTCGTGCGTGACGACGTGGAAGAAAAGCTCAAGTACTTGCTGCTCAAAAACAAAGTGCCGAGCGGCACTACCGCGATCATTAGTTTTCGCTCCAAAACCTCAAATGAATCCGAAGACAGTCCTGGCTTCGTTTTCTACGACGTCAAAGTGGAGGGCCAAGATCAACCTCTTGAACTCAAAATTCGCCGTCCCTTCATTGAAAAGCCTTTGGAGCGTGACCAGGTCAATGATCTGCTTACCGCTTATCACGAGGCCGGACACAGCATCGTCCGCAATGCGCTTTTCAAAGGCGTCTTCAAGTCCACTATGATTTCAATTATCCCGGGCGTTTCGTTTATCGGT
>JBEIHA010000123.1:0-8489 GCA_040381635.1 Pseudobdellovibrionaceae bacterium | reverse complement strand
ACAGAAACCCATGCAGTACCGTTGTGGTATTTCAATGTGTTCGACGCTGCGGAATCGATGGCGAGGTCACCCGCTGCGGGCGAGCTGGGCAGAGCTGTAGGTGCAACTCGGATTGAACCGGCCACTTCAAGTAAGCGATTCGGTGACGTTGTTCCAATACCGACGTTGCCGTACGGGTTGAGAAATAGGGCAGTGCGCGACCCGATATAACCGCGGGGAGCAATTTCCAAACTAGCAGGATAGTTTACGTCTTCGATGTTTGAGTTACGGTTTCCGTATTCGAGTCGTAGGCCATTGTTTCCGATGGGATTTGCGACATAAGACAATTTAAATGTCTCACTGTCATCATACACGTGGCGCATGATCGGGCCGCTATCCGATGAGAAAATCGAAAAGCGATGCGACGGATTGTAAGCCTCAATGCGGATCTCCTCGCTACCGTAGGTATCTGAGCGAATGTGCAGTCGAGCCGAGGCGTCGAGCGTTCCCACACCGATGCGTCCACTATTGTCGATACGCATCCGCTCGGCACCATTGGTCTCAAACGCTAGTGCGAAGTTGTCGTTGGGCCCCAAGGTCGCCACGGCACCAAAGCTATTGCCACCTTGGGCGAAGCCAGTAGTACCGCCACCGATCATATCGGTCCACGCGTTGGCCTGATAGGCCTCGAACTTCGACGAGTCGGTGTTGTAGCGGATCATTCCGTTGATGCCGGAAGGACGCGCCGCTGAGGGTGCTCGCGGTACAATAATAGCGCTGTTTGAAGCTGAAGTGCCAAAGACATCCAGGGCCGCAACAGGGCTGGTTGTGCCGATACCGACGTTGCCAGTAGATTTAATTCGGAGGGCTTCCGACAGAGTACCTGCATTTTTCGTATAAATTGCCAAATCACCTTTGACTGCTCCGTTTGTGCTGTCTGTTTTAACAGCTCGAAGTGTGGCGATATCATTTCCGTTTCCGTTCAAACTTGTAGAGGCAAAAGCCAACTCGGAATTCGAATTTACAGGAGTGCCCATATTAACCAGCGTTAGCAGTCTTGTCGTATTTCCTTCATTTTGATCTGAAAGCACAAGGCGGGAAGATGCTGTCTCTCCTGTATCAGCATTATACAAGTCCCCCACTTTTAGCACACCATTTGCGCTGATCGAGGCCTTCTCGTTCAAAGTCCCGCTAGAAGCGGTTAAGAAAGAAAGTAGACCTGTATTGCCACCACCAGTAACTTTCGATTGAATAGACGCGATCGTATTGCCTTGAACGACGTAGTCAACGGCACCGGCAAGATTATTACCTGATCCTGATGCATTTGATAGAGTGATCGACCCATAATCTGAAATACCGCCACCATTGCCAGCAATTTCTAAACTTCGGATACCTGATCCAATCGGAGTGGTCGTCCCGATACCGACGTTGCCACTAACATCGATGCGCATGCGTTCACCACCTGTCGTGAAAAAGTTAATGAATGGATTCCAAGCGGAGTTACCAATTTGCAATGCGTCTCCCGTTGAGCTCCACGTGACAGCGTTCAGGATCAAACCTCCACCATCTCTGAATTGTAGAGACTGGTTAGTGCCGAGAAGAATATTGCCGCCAGTCACTTCGAGCCTCCCTCCTGGTGTTGTCGTTCCGATACCGACATTACCACCGGAAGGTGCAATTAAGACATTCCCTTTTGTCGCGCTGGAAGTTGAGTCGATAGTCACATTGCCCGAGCTAGAAGTGCCGCCGAAAAAACCGCCGCTTGCAAAAACTCGATCAAATGATCCGTTGCCGTTTACATTTATTGTACCACCCGGAAGATCTAAGACACCTACAGACACTCGGCCGGGCATATTGATGGTGCCATTAGATGTCACATACAATGAAGGAGCTGACGTGGTGGATGATTGAGCCGAGATCTGCAGAAATGATAAAGGCTGTCCGTCTGCTTGAGCGACCGCGACGCTACCGTATAAACCTCTAGAAGTTATATTCAATGAGGTTCCGCTCGCCACCGTGTAGCCAATCAACTCGTTGCTATTATTTGCTTTTAAAACTCCAGAAAAAGGCCAACCAGAAGTTGATCCAACGTTGATCGTACCTGTGCCAGTGCCGAGCGAATTGATGTTTGAAGATGTTGTGGTCGTACCTGTGTTTTGGATTGTCAAAGGAACCTGAGGTGCGCCTGTTCCCACCCCGACGTTCCCGTAGTCAGACATCACTAAAATATTAGTGCCATCTTGTTTTGTGAACCGACCGCTAAAGCTGCCCGAATTTGTACCACCGACTCGTAGTACCATCCCGTTAGCTTCGCTAATATCCACTGCGCCATTTGAAGTAAAACCATAACGGCCAAATCCACTCAGTCGCACGTTCCCATTTATATCAAGAAGAGCACCTGGACTCGTCGTCCCAATGCCGACGTTGCCATTGTCAAGAATGCGCATTCGCTCATTCGCCGCCGTACCGAAAGCCAAGTTGTCGGTGGCGGGTGCGAAAATCCCATTGTCCGTATCACCGACAAAGCTTAAACCGGGTGCAGCGGCGCTACCGGCGATCGAGCGCAACGCACCTGTCATCGGGACCGAGCCATTGGCCATAAAATCGCCGGTTCCGCTCGAAGTACCGACCGTCTGCCAAGCCGTGCCGTTATGGAATTTGAGAGCGTTGCCGCTCGAATCAAAAGCCAGATCACCAGCCGCCGGAGAGCTGGGCAGTATAGTCGGGGTAATGCGAATGGGCCCTGCGACTTCGAGAAGTCGATTCGGTGACGTGGTCCCGATGCCGACGTTGCCGACACCAGAAATTCTCATGACTTGGGTAGGAGTGTTTCCACTATAAACGTCCACACCAAAGTCACCACTTTGACGACTCCAACCTAAGGCTCCATAGGTGGATCCATTCCCACCATAGAACTGCATTTTTCCACCACTGCCATCCGCATTTGCCCCACCTTTTAGCTGCACCACTTCTTTGAGTCCCAACGGGCCACTAGTGTCCTCAAACAAAGCCGCAACTCCAGCACCCTTCGCAACATGTAAGGTCTGCGATGGATTAGTCGTGCCGATACCTACGTTGCCACCATTGGTTTGTAGAATGAGGGGAGCCCAGTTGTACGAAGTGGTCAGATACAATTTTGCCGAAAAGTCACCTTGCAGACCATTGCCATATAGTGCGCCGAAACCGGTGGATAGATCGGGTGTCGAAAGCGAGATGGCCGATGACGGCCAGTTTGCGCCCAAAACATTTATGCCGCCACGAGATGTGATTGCTCCATTTACTTCAAGCGCAGCGCCAGGATTAGTCGTCCCAATCCCGACGTTGCCGTTAGCCGCAACGCTAAGTCTTTCTAAGCCCGATGTTGCTATACTCACTTGATCTGCGGACGGTGCGAAGAGCCCTGTGTTCGTATCACCAACAAAAGTCAATCCGGGTGCCGCTGCCGTACCCGCAATCGAGCGAAAGGAACCGGTCATATCGACGGTACCGTTCGCCATGAAATCACCGGTGGCGCTCGAAGTACCGACGGTTTGCCATGCTGTACCGTTGTGGAACTTCAGGGAGTTTCCGGTCGAATCAAACGCCAAATCACCCGCCGCAGGCGAGCCCGGTAAAGCCGTCGGGGTGATGCGGATGGGGCCCGCGATTTCAAGTAGGCGGTTCGGGGTTGTGGTTCCGATACCGACATTGCCTGAACTATCGATACGAACCCGCTCTGCATTATTTGTATTTACATAGAAAGCATTGTTGTCTGAATCCAATTGTAAAAAGTTATATTCTGCGCCAACAGCCTGTGAGCCCAACCAGTCCGTAGCTGCTATGCGGATTCCGCGCGCCACGGGTGAACCAACCGTCCAACGACCGCCGTAAATTCTTCCGCCATCATAACGGCCAGAGGCAGTTGTAGGCTGAATCGCAATATAGGAGCCGCTATTGTTCGCTCCCGCATTGCCGGCGTTGAAACGTGCGGCATTAGTCCACGCTGTTGCGTTGGCAGCCTCAATTTGCAGGCTTGCCGTAGGATTTGTCGTCCCGATTCCAACGTTTCCGTTGGTCAAAACCGTCAAGTGCGGGGTCAAACTTTGCGCGATATCTAAACGTCCTGAAGCTGCGACGTTTTGAATTGTCCAGTCAGAAACGCTGGACTGGAGCATTCGCAACACGGCCGTGTTCCCACTTGGAACTAAAGAAATGATCTGGCTTCGACCGACAACATCGCCGTACACCTCAAGAGGATATGCGGGAGTCGAAGTTCCGATCCCGACATTGCCATTAGCCAAGATGCGTATCCGCTCGTTGGCCGAAGTACCGAAAGCCAAATTATCCGCAGCAGGTCTGAAAATCCCATTGTCCGTGTCACCCACAAACGTCATTCCAGGGGCGGCGGCGCTTCCGGCGATCGAGCGGAACCCGCCGGTCATCGGAGTCGTGCCGTTGGCCATAAAGTCGCCGGTGGCACTCGAAGTACCGACCGTCTGCCAAGCCGTGCCGTTGTGGTACTTCAACGAATTGCCCGCAGCACTATCGAACGCCAAATCACCGGCATCCGGCGAGCCGGGGAGAGTCGTGGGTGCAATGCGGATTGGTCCGGCAGTCGCAAGAATTCGCGCGGGCGATGTGGTGCCGACGCCGAGGTTGCCAGTTGTTCCAATGTAAAGACGAGGTGTCGCGTTCGTGCTGTCCCATACGAAAAAGTCTCTTGTTCCATTCGCGTTTAAGTCCGAACCGACTTGGAAGGATTTGGTTCCGCCCTTACCAAAAAATACGCTGGCTTGGCCAGAGTTCCCAGCCTGAGTCGCATCAAGGAAAAGGCCCATATAGTTAGCGTCTGAAGTGACTTGCAAAGGAGTATCGACACTGAATCCAGTTAGCGGTCCACGCACTTCAAGTTTTGCGCCCGGATTCGTCGTGCCGACGCCCACATTGCCTGCGGCGGAGACAAAAACGCCTTCGTTTCCGCCATCGCCCGACAACCAGTTATTGTTCAAACGTAAGTTCCCCGTCATCGGCACCGAGCCGTTGGCTAAGAAATCGCCGGTACCGCCGACAGCTAAAGAAACCCAGTTCGAGCCGTTGTGGTATTTTAAGGAATTTCCCGCAGCACTATCGATTGCCAAGTCACCCGCGCCGGGCGATCCGGGCAGTGCGCTGGGCCCGAGGCGTACGGCTCCGGCAACATCGAGCAGGCGGGCTGGCGATGTGGTGCCGATACCCACATTACCTTGGGAGGTGATGCGCATTCGTTCGCCGGTGGCGTCGTTCGCGGCCGTTTGAAAAACAAGAGATGCGTCGCGATCGGTGGTGTCGTTAGTTTGGCTATTTTCCCAGTCGGCCGAAATAGAGCCGGCCCGACCTAGCGAGTTATCCGTGAAACCTTCTAAGTAGTAATCTAGGCGTGCGCCGAACCCGGCGGTGGGTGCGGACGTTCCCGCTTTGCTGCGTACTAGGTCCAGAATTCCGTAGCGGTTGTTGTCATCTTGCGTGCGCTCAAAACGCCCCGAAGCATTGAAGATGTCCACGACGTGAAAGGCTTTGGCCGGTGCGCTGGTCCCAACGCCGATGTAGCCGCTGTTCAACAGGGTCATGCGAGTGCTGTTGTTGGTTTCAAAATTCAAATTGAAGTTATCGCTGGTGCCAATCGAAATCGCGGCGCCTCGCACGTTGCCGCCGTCGACGATGAATTGCGAGCCCAGCAAGCTATTTACGGTGGAACAAGCCCAACCACCGGCGGTCCACTTCATCGTTTCGTCCAAGTTACACACGAACGGTGCGAGTGTGGCACCGGTCGTGGCGTCGGTGGCGACAAGGCGATTGGCGCCGGGCGTGGCGAACATTTTCGGCGTGGTGACCGCGCTGTTGTTGATCGTGGCCGTAACTAGGCCGGTCCCGGCCGCGGTGATGTCGCCGGTCAAGGCGGTGATGCCGACGGCATCCACTAACGCCGACGGTTCCCAGCGCGAACCGTTCCAGCGCAAAACATCGCTAGGGGCCGGGGCCAGATCGGCGATTTCGCGACCTTGTAAGCGTGCGACGAAAGCGGAAGTGTAAGCGCCCGTGATATCACCAGCGAAATTCGGAATCGTGCTGGTGTTGAGTTTTCCGCCGCCATCAAGTTCGGGAACTTCCGTTGAGGCCACGCCGATGTTGCGAAGTGCGGCGGTACCAAGGCCGCTGATATCGGCGGCGTTCAAAGTGACGGCGCCAGATTTGCCGGCGACGGAAGTGACCGCCGAAAGCGAAGCCACGGTCGCGCATTCCCAACCGGTTCCGGTGGTGACTTTTAGAATTTGATTGTTCGGGCAGGTCGCGTAAGTGACGGTGGCACCGGTTGTCGCATCAGTGATCAAAAGACGATTGGTCGCCACGCCGACGTTGTTGATTTTTGCGGAAGTGACCGCGTTGTCAGCCAGTTTCGAAGTACCAACGGCCAACGCGGCGATCATAGGATTCGGATACGATCCCGTCAAATCACCGCCAGCGGAACCCGCGATCGTCGGAATAGAAGCCACCCAACGATTCGCCACTTGATCCCAAGCCAAAACTTTTCCGCCGCCCGCGCCCGGAGCAACGTCGGCCAAGTCGATCGTCTGACCGGCCAAGTTACCATCGGCGTAACCTTTGGTCGAAGCGTCGCTCGAAGCGGTCGGAGTGGCTAAGTTCGTTAAGCGCTGCGATCCAAAACCGATGGCCGCCGAAGGATTGAGCAACTGCTGAAGCCTAGCGTAGTTGGTTGAACTAAAAACGTTCTCAACATTCGCTTGCGAAAGGTCATAGGTCACATCGTCGCGCACGCGCACTAAGTCCGCCGGACGCAAACCTTGCAAGGTTTCTGAAACGATCGCGTAGGCACTTGAGGCAATCGGCACATCGGGCGTCATGGCGATAAATCCACCACCCAAATCGTAGTGCACACGGATCACGCGCTCGTCACCCGACGCTGTTGTGATGGGGCCTGGGCAGTTCAACCAGCCGCCGGGGATCACGCCGTTGTTTTCGAAAATCTTCGAAGTCAGATCAGCGCTGCCTTCGACGTAGTTGTTTGCTGAAGTACCGCGGCCCACGGCCAAGGCGAAGCCGCCTTTCTTTTGGCTTAAGTCCTGGGCCAGGTGCTCTTCCGCGTAAAACATACAGGTTGAGCTCTTATCCCAGATCTCCAAGCGAAAGTTGACGCTCGACTGCTAGGCCTTTGCCTGTCTCAATTAGCGGCGGCCGTTATGTCCTCGCGTAGTTTTGAGAAATAGCTCAGCGGATTTGTAATCAGAAGATCACCTTTCCTACGATTTTCTGAGGACTGGGCAACAATTTGAACTTTGCGTGGACAGCGGAGTTTTTCTGAAAAATAGAATAGACCTTTCGAAGGAGCGTCGTCGGACCACTTCGCCTCAATTAATTCATGCACTTTGCCATTGAGAATAACTGCGAAATCGACTTCGTGCTTTTCTTTGTCCCGTAGATAACAAAGTTGAACCTTACGGCCTTGGTAGTCCTGCCAAAAATGAACCTGTTGAAGGAGGTGGGACGCAACTAAATTTTCAAACCTGGCACCTTCATTGCCATCCACGTCTCCGAGATCGTAAAAGTAGACCTTGAAAGCCTTTTTTATCCCTCTAGAGAGCGATTTTGAATAGGGGTGTACGACAAAAAGCAAATACATTTTTTCGAAAATTTCTATCCATTTGCCAACGGTCACCGACGAAACCTGTAGGTCCTCGGCTAGATTGCTCAATGATATTGTCGAGCCGGTGCGGGTTTTGAGCAATTCCAGTAAGAGAGCCATTTGTCCGATCTGGCGCACCCCTTCAAGATCTCGAATGTCGTCTCTTAAAATCCGGCTGTTTCTCTCTTCGCGCCACCGGCGGGCATCGCGCTCGCTCCCGCTTAAGAAAGGTTCGGGAAATCCACCGACGGTCATGAGTCGTAGCAGGGCTTTTCTAGGATCCATTGAATTCGGCAATTCAAAAAGTGAAAATGGGTGGAGTCGCCAATAGTGATACCGCCCCAGCAAGGAATCCCCTCCCTTGCGATAAACATCTAGACGCGCACTTCCTGTGACAAGGAACTTATGTCTATCATTTTCCGTGTCGAAATAACCTTTAACTAGCGTTTTCCATTTTTTGTATTTGTGAATCTCGTCCAAAACAATAAGAGTTTGATCGTCTGTCCACCCTCCCTTTAAGATCATTTTTTGATCTTGAATTCGGTCCCAGTTTAAATAAATGCCGGGAGACTCCTTTAAGATACTTTTGGCTAGTGTGGTTTTTCCACATTGTCGTGGTCCACCGATAAAAACCATTTTTTTACCGAGGTCCTGCTTCACATAAGGGGTGATATATCGCATTTTACCATTCTATAGTACACTTTGAATTAGTCTAGACTTTTTTAAAGTTTGATATGAAATAGTCAGGCCGCCGAGGCAATGAACGTTGCTTAAGTTTTGATTTACCTGTGTTCAACATAAGCGAGCGTCGACCCCTGTGCTACTTCTGCCCATATAGGGACTTACTACTTTT
>JBEIHA010000122.1:0-8524 GCA_040381635.1 Pseudobdellovibrionaceae bacterium | reverse complement strand
GCTAGCGATCTAGAATTGTTTATTCGCTTAAGTAAGATGGAAACACCAAAGACACGCGCCGACGTTCCCACAACGGTTTTGATTCCTTCGTTCGTACTATCGGAATTAAAGACCGCATTTATGATCGGCTTTATTGTTTACCTACCATTTTTAGTCATTGATATGGTCGCGGCGAGCGTTCTGATGGCTATGGGTATGATGATGCTTCCGCCCGTCGTTATCTCGCTACCCTTCAAAATTATGCTTTTCGTTTTGGTCGATGGTTGGACGTTGTTGATCGGTTCGCTAGTGAAAACATTTGGGTGAGGCTTTAGATGTCAGAAGAAATGATCTTGAAATTAGGACAAGACACATTGCGGACGACGGCCCTTCTGGCCTCACCACTCTTAGTTTCAGCCTTGGTCGTGGGTCTTGTTGTTTCCGTTTTTCAGGCCGTCACACAAATCAACGAAGCAACGCTGACCTTTATCCCAAAAATGATCGTTGTCGGCTTGGTTCTGGTGATCGCTGCCCCGTGGATGATGGATCTGATGAGCCAGTTTACGGTACAGTTGTTTGAAAATCTCGGGGATATGGTGCGTATAAGATGATCGCGGCGCCCTACCAGTTCAACGATACCGAGATGATTCTGTTCTTCATGGTGCTAGTGCGCATGACCGCTTTCGTCGTTTCCTGGCCGGTCTTCGGCATCGCCAACATCAGTACGCCGGTAAAGATTCTATTTGCCACCGTGCTTTCGTTCGTTGTGTTTCCCACTTTGAAGTTTCAGGTCGCGCAGGTTCAGGCCATTGAATCGGACCTGATCTTGCTGGCTGCGCGCGAAGCATTTATCGGACTCTCGGTTGGGTACCTTGGTCAGTTCTTCTTTTTTGCCTTTCGCATCGGTGGCGACATGATCACTCAAGCGTTAGGCTTGGGCGCAGCTCAAATGTTCAATCCCGCTTTGGGCGGTCAGACCAGTTCGCTCGAACAGTTTTACGTTGGCTTGGCCTCACTGTTCTATTTGGCCGTTAATGGCCATCACTTTCTAATCACCGGCTTGGTCGGCACTTTCGATGTCGTCCCAGTGGCCCAACTCACCCTGAACACTTCGCAGTTTTTTGGCTTGGGCCATATGGCGCAAGAAGTGATTGAGCTAGGCTTGAAGCTAAGCGCACCGATCGTGATCTCAATCCTCGTTGTAAACCTGATCTTAGGCGTTGTGGGGAAGACCGTTCCTCAGTTGAACGTTTTGGTGACCAGTTTTCCGGTCAATATTCTGGCGGGTTTCGCCCTGATGATCGTGACGTTGCCGATGATGATCGATCAGATGCCCGCTTTTCTTGAACTAAGTACGACTCGAGTCTTTCAATTTGTGGGGAGCTTTTAAGTGGCGTCGGACGAGAGCGGAGAAAAGACGGAAGAAGCGACGCAACAGCGGCGCGAAGATTTCCGTAAGCGTGGACAAGTGGCGCAAACGCGCGAGCTGTCCGCGGTTTTCTTGCTTTTTGCTAGCGTTCTTCTTATTGCGGTGATGAGCCGCTTTTTCTTCGGACAAATTCTGGAACTATTCAACGCCACGCTCGGCGATAATCTAGTGCAAATGGTTCGAGGCGGGGACGGACTGGCTAGCGTTTCAACTTTTGCAATGATCAAGACGGCGTACTTGATAGTGCCGCCGATGATTATATACTTCGTGATGGGCCTGGCCTCGTCGATCGTTCAAGTTGGTTTTCTTCAAAACGAAGAAGCCTTGCAGTTGCGCTGGGAAAGACTCGATCCTATCGCTGGCTTCAAGAAAATGTTTTCGCTGCGCGCGTTGACCGAGGGTATAAAGGCCTGCGCCAAGGTGACCTTCATTTTGTATATTTCGTATTTGCTTTTAAGAGGGCACATCCAACAGTTACCGCTTTTAATTAACTATTCCATAGCGGAGCAGTTTGCCTTTCTCGGTTCTTTAACGATTCGGCTGTTGTCGGGTGTCGGATTCTTTATGCTGTGCCTCGCGGGGCTGGATTACTTCTATCAGCGCTGGGACATGGAAAAAGAAATGATGATGTCCAAGCAAGAGATCAAAGAAGAACATAAGTCGCGCGAAGGTGATCCGATGATCCGCGCGCGAATTAAGCGTATCCAGCGCGAAATGGCTTCTAAGCGCATGATGGATGAAATTCCTAAGGCCGACGTGATTGTCACTAACCCCACGCACATCGCCGTCGCATTAAAGTATGACGAAACCATGGTTGCCCCCACCGTTATCGCCAAAGGTGCCGATCACATCGCGGAAAAAATTCGCGAGATGGCGAAAGAATTCAACATTCCGATCATCGAAAACAAGCCATTGGCTCGTTCGATGTTCAAAACTTTGAAAATTGGTCAGTCGATCCCCAAAGAACTCTATACCGCGGTCGCCGAAGTGCTCTCTTATGTTTATAAGCTTCGTCGGAAAAAGGTGAGATAACATGGACGCAGTCTTTCAATTCCTTAAGCGCTTTGAGCGGTTCAGCAAGAATGCCGACCTTTTGGTTGCCGTCGGCCTGATTGCCATCCTCGCCGTCATGATCATTCCTCTTCCGGCTTTTATGCTGGATCTGTCGCTTACGGTTTCGCTAACGCTCTCGCTTTTGATTTTGTTGGTCGCGATCTATACAGATAAAGCTCTTGATTTTAGCATCTTCCCGTCGCTGCTTTTGATGACTACGCTATTTCGACTGTCGCTGAACGTAGCGACGACCCGCTTGATTTTAACGAATGGTCACGAAAAAGGTTCGGTCGGCCAGGTGATCGAAGCGTTCGGTCATTTCGTCGTCGGGGATTCATACGTTATTGGTTTTGTTGTCTTCGTCATCCTGGTTGTTATCAACTTCATCGTTATCACAAAGGGTTCGGGACGCGTGGCGGAAGTCGCGGCTCGTTTCACCTTGGATGCCATGCCCGGTAAGCAGATGTCGATCGATGCCGACTTAAACGCCGGTTTGATCACGGAACATGACGCTCGCACTCGCCGTAAGGAAATTGAAAAAGAAGCGGACTTCTACGGATCGATGGACGGTGCCAGCAAGTTCGTTCGCGGGGATGCCATCGCGGGTATCATTATCACTGTGATCAACGTGGTCGGTGGCTTGTGTATCGGTGTTTTTCAGCATGGCCTAGACCTGGCCACGGCCGCCAAGACCTACACTATGTTGACGATCGGTGACGGTCTCGTGACGCAAATCCCGGCCCTGATTATTTCGACGGCGGCCGGTATCGTGGTCACGCGCAATTCTTCATCGGGCAATATGGGCAACGAAATGGCCTCGCAGCTGTTCATGAAACCGCGTGCAGTCGCCGTGGTCGGTGGCATCATCGGAAGCTTCGGATTGATTCCCGGCCTTCCGACGGTCCCCTTCTTTATGGTTGGCGCCTCGATGGGTGGTATCGCTTGGGCGATTGGAAAGTTCCAAGAAGAAAAGAAGACCAAAGAAGAAGCGGCGAAGGATGAACTCTCAAAAAAGCCCGCGAAAGAAAATATCGAATCGATGCTGCCCTTGGATTTGGTCGAGCTCGAGGTTGGATATGGCCTGATCAATATCGTAGAGAGCGACCAATCGGGTGACTTGCTCGAGCGCATTGTCTCCATCCGCAAGCAGTTCGCGCTGGATATGGGACTGGTCGTGCCCAGCGTTCATATTCGCGATAACCTGCAATTACAGCCGGGTGAATATCGCGTCCTGATTAAAGGCAACCGTGTGGGCGGCGGCACTCTGCGTCCGGAAAATATGTTGGCGATGGATCCCGGGAGTGTTTTGAGTCCCATTCCTGGAATTGCTACGAAGGAACCGGCATTTGGTCTCGACGCGCTTTGGATCAGCAAAGGTCAAAAAGAAGAGGCCGAGATTTCTGGTTACACCGTCGTCGATTTACCGACGGTCATGGCCACGCATTTGACGGAAATTATCCGCACTCACGCTCACGAATTGTTTGGCCGTCAAGAAGCCGACTCTCTGATCGAGAACTTCAAAAAGAATTATCCCAAAGTCGTTCAGGAGCTTATCCCGGATGTTTTACCGCTGGGAAGTGTGGTTCGTGTTTTGCAAAACCTTTTACGTGAACAGGTATCGATTCGCGATTTGTTGACGATCTTCGAAACCTTGGCCGACGAAGGTCATAAGAACAAGGACATCGAAGTGTTGACCGAAAGTGTTCGCAAAGCGCTTTCGAGATCGATTTCGCAAAAGTACATGAATGAACAGAACGAGATCAACGTTATGACACTGGCCCCACGTGTAGAAGAATTAGTTTCCAACTCCTTATTGCAGACCGAAGCCGGAGTGCAATTGGTTATGGATCCCCGTCAGGCGCAGGCTCTGTTGACGCAGATCTCGAAAACGATTGAATCACATCCCGAAATAGCGGGCCAACCGATTTTACTGACCTCGGCCACCGCACGCCGTCACCTCTTTAAATTGACGAACAGATTCCTTCCTCAGGTGGTTGTTCTTTCTCATAACGAAATAGCTTCCGACGCGCGCATTCAAGCCGTCGGATTAGTGGAGATGGGCCATGCAGGTTAAAAAATTCGAAGCCAAGACCATGAAAGAGGCTTTGGAACTGGTGAAGGTTCACATGGGACCCGAAGCCATCATCCTTTCGGCGAAGGATAGCCATCGCGGTTTCGGGTTGATGGGCGAGCGCAGCGTGGAAGTCACGGCTGCCGTTTCGGAAGAAACTTTGCGTAAGAAGAAGATCGCGGAAAGTCGTCTGCGCGAAGACTTGCGCGAGCGCTTTCAGCAGATTCCCGCGAGCAAACAAAAAGAATATATTAATAAGGCCTTTGACCGCGCCACCGACAGAGAAAGTGCCCGTCGCGAAATGGTTATGGCGGGGCAACAGGCGCAAGTTAAAGTTTCGGCAGAGTCGCGGGCTCAGGTCAGCGGTATGCGCTACATCGATATTCCGGACGAAGAGCAGTCGGCTGAAAATGGCCGCGAGCGTGTTCGCCGCGCGGCCGAAGCGGCCCGCAATGGCATGGCTGTCTTTCAAGAGCCGAAACGCGGGCCCCAGGGGGAGCCGCAGGGGCGAAAGTCGGCGGCAAAGCCACTAGTTTATTCGCAATCCAAAGCTCAGCAACTTCAAGTTCAGCCCAATTACAATCGTGCGCCGATCACGCAAGACTCCGTCGCTCGGGCGACCGAAGCGGCCATTGGGTTTGTAACGCCCGGCACTGCAGAAATGGCTCCGAGACATCCTGAAGTCATTGCTCTGCAGAACCAAGTGCGGGAATTGAAGTCGTTGGTCGAGAAATTTCAGCAAATGCCGCAGATCCCGATGACGATGCATCCGGGGGCCGAGCAGGGGTTGCCGTTTGAATTGAGTCCGATGTACCAGCGCATGACTTCGCAAGGAGTGAACCCGCAATTGGTGACCGCGATGTTGAAGCGCGCTTCCAAGGAATTGGATCACGACAACATTCGTAAGCTCGCGATGGTTGATGCTTGGATGGTTCGTCAAATTCTGAATTCGGTTGAAGTCAGCGCGACGCCCTTTCTGGGGCGCTACCATGTTTTTCTGGGATGCACGGGTCAGGGCAAGACGACGACGCTGGTGAAGTTTGCGTCCCATTTGCTCCTCAAAGAAAAGAAGACGATCGCTATTATTTCTTTGGATACGATCAAAGTCGGCGCCGCCGATCAACTGCGCATTTACGCCCAAATCTTAAATGTGCCTTTTGCGATCGTGCGCAACGCCGAAGAGTGGAAGGTGGCGCAACAGAAGCTTGGTCACATAAATCATATTTTGGTGGATTGCCCCGGATTCAATTTGCGCACGATGGAAGAAGTTGAATGGCTGAAATCTATTTTGCCTCCGGCCGAAATGGGCCGTCAGCTTCATTACGTACAGTCGGTACTGGCGCGCGACGAAGAAACCTTCGACATCGCCAGCCGTTATCAGATGATCGGATTTCATGACGTGATCTTCACCCGTTTAGATGAATCGTCCCGCCAAGGTTTGCTTTTGAATTTCCAGGAGAAATTCAAAGTGCCGATTCACTCATTCGGACTGGGAAACAGAATTCCCGAAGATTACGAGTTCGCTACCAAAGAACGGGTGGTGGATTTCTTGTTTAAACTTACGAAGGTCTCTAAGAAAGAGGAATCTCATGTATAACGGTTCGGCTAAAGGCTCAGCTAAAGGTTCGAGTCATCATTTATCGTTGTCGGCAAACGGCTTTGATACCACGCGCACGATCAGCGTGACTTCAGGCAAGGGCGGCGTTGGTAAAACCACTTTGGTTTGCAACTTAGCATTTGAGCTGGCCGCTAAGGGTAAGAGAGTTTTAATTCTGGACGGCGATCTCGGCATGGCCAACGTCGACATATTTTTCGGAGCTCGCTCCCGTCTAAACATTAGTCATGTATTAGAAAGTCACTGTCAGCTCGAAGATATTCTCTTGGAAGTGGCCCCCAACGTGCATTTGATCCCTGGCGGATCGGGTGTTTACGGATTGAGCCGCCTGGAGCCCATGCAGAAGCATATTCTGCTGGATCAGGTCAGCCGCTTGAATAAAAACTTCGATTACATGCTGGTCGATACGGCGCCCGGCATCGATGACAACGTCTTGTATCTTAATGCGGCGGCGCAAGAGATCTTGGTCGTGGTTACTCCTGATCCCAGCAGTCTCACGGATGCGTATGCCCTGATCAAAGTCCTGAACCAACGCTACAAAGAGAACCGATTCTCGATCGTAGCCAACATGGTCAAAGACGAACACGAGGCGCGCATGGTCTTTCAAAAACTCAGTGATGTGGCTTCACGCTTCCTATGCGTAAGTCTGGATTACCGCGGTTTCATACCCAACGATCCCAATTTGAGACAGTCTAATCGCAGCCAGGAGCTCGTCGTAAAGGCACAGAGATCGGCACCGTCCAGTCTTGCCATTCGTGGCATGGCTGAAAACATCAACGGTTCCGAGCATTTTTCAGAGATGAAGGGCGGGCTGCAGTTCTTTTGGAATCAGCTCTCGGGAGTCGCCTAATCCTCTAGGGCTCTGACCAAGGTAGCGTCTGCTTCAAGTGAATTTTGATTAATAACGGCGATTTGGTACACTTAAAATAAGAGATAAAAATGAGCAATCTCAAGGGCGGGACGATGTCGAACAACAGCAATAATGTGAACTCATTATTGAAAAAGTACAAAGAAGAGCCCACGAAGATGACGGCTCAGCAAAAGGATAAACTTATCCTTGAGTACGCTCCGTTGATCAAATTCATCGCGCAAAAAATTGCCGTGCGTTTGCCGTCGAATATCGAATTGGATGATCTTATTTCAAGCGGCGTGATTGGTTTGATGGACGCGATCGAAAAGTACGATTCCACCCGCGACAACAAATTCAAAACCTACGCCGAATTCCGAATCCGTGGCGCCATTCTCGATGAATTGCGCGCGCAGGATTGGGTTCCGCGTTCGGTGCGCGACAAGGCCAAGATGCTTGACCGCGCCACTTTAGAATTGGAAAGCGCTTTGGGCCGTTCGGCCAACGAAGAAGAAGTCGCGTCAAAGCTCGGCTTTTCTATGGAAGAATATTACGATCTGTTGAATCAGGTTCGCCCGATCAGCGTTTTGTCGATTGACGATGCCGCCACCTTTTCAAATGTCGATAAGAAATCGATCTTAAATATTTTAGAAGGCTGCAAGCTCAACAACCCACTGACTCAGTTGAATATGAAGTCGGTGAAGGATGTCGTCGCCAAGGCCATCGAAGATTTGCCCGAGCGCCAGCGCCTGGTTTTGTCTTTATACTACTACGAAGATCTGAATTTGAAAGAGATCGGCAAGATCCTACGCGTGACCGAATCGCGCGTTTCCCAGCTGCACGCGCAGGCCATTTCGCGCTTGCGTGCGAAGCTATCGCAGATTTTCCAAGACCAAGAAGTCGAATCGGCATAAATGTGTCGGAGCCTTTTCTGCAGCGATGCGCGTCGATGAGGTAGCCGTTGAGGCGAGTCTAGGTTGACGGTTTTTAGCAGCCATGTTGGGATTTAGACTCAACCCAACTCAACTGGAGGTCTCCTTTGATTTACGCAACAATGTTGGCATCTTTGCTTTTTGGATCCCACGTATCCGCCCTTACTTTGAAAGAAACTAAGATCGTAAAGGATTGGAACGAGGCTATGGACAAAGCCAACGCCGGAGTGAAAAAGGCCTGCAACAAAGACATCAAGGCCGTGATGGATCAGAAGACATGGCTTAAGGATATTCCGAAATATATGGCTGAAAGCCAAAGCATGACCCATTCCTGCGAAGGTACGATGGAGGCGATCGCTACATTGTGTGCGGATGCCGATGCTAAAGCGGCGATTACGAAAAAAATCAGTGCCGTTAAGTGTTACGGTGGCGCCAAAGATAAGGAACTGAAGTTCGAGATGAAGGGCACGACGGTTGAGGTCACTGTCGGATCTTGGGGTTTCTATGACAGCAAAGCCAAAGAGTGGCTGGAAAACAATTTGTAATCCATAGCAGAAGGCCGTTTAGCTTTTTCCCGTGACCACTGAGCGTTTGATTT
>JBEIHA010000121.1:0-8673 GCA_040381635.1 Pseudobdellovibrionaceae bacterium | reverse complement strand
CCACTCGTGCGGCGAATCACTTTTTTTGTAATGTAACCGCGTTCGTCGATTAGGATCTGCACTTGCGCTTTAAAGTCCCCGTCGGCCAGCCATTGCGGGATACTCCATTGTGTACGGATTTTTTCCTCGAGGTCGTCGAAATACTTATCGTATTCGATTTTATCCATGCCCGTTAGAGAGTTGCCGGCCGAGACCTGATTGCCTTTGACCACAGTTGCGGGCTTGGTGGCTTTGGTTTCGGCTTTTTTTGCGTCGCCGACGTCTTGCTTTATTTTGTCGAGCGCCGCCATGGCCTTAAGTTTTGCGATGGCATTGCTTTGTGTTTTGGAAAGATCGGGTATGGGCTTGGGGTTGGGCTTACTGATATTGACGGGCTCAGGTTTTGCGGGCTCGGCCTTTACGGTTTCAGGCCTAGGCGCTTCCTTGGCCGGCTGGGGCATGGCTTCACTGACCTTCAATTGTTCTTCGGTCATCTTCATCGGTAAATCCACGACGTCCACACGGATCGCGCGTCGGATTTCGATAGGTTCGCTGGGGATGAAAACGGCGCGCACAAAGATCATGACCAAGAAGGCCAGATGCCCGATCACTGAGATGGTCAAATTTCTTGAAAACGTATCCGTCATTTGCCCTTCGGCAGTGTTATCAAACCGATTGAAAAGATCCCGGCCGAACGGATTTCACCCATCACTTCGGCGACGGTGCCGTAATCGACCTGTTTGTCGGCTTGGATATAAACTTGCTTATTTTTTCGGGTCGCAAATATAGCCTGGAGTTTTTCTCTTAAGTTGGTGAGCTTCAAAGTGGCTTCACCGGCACGAAGGCTGCCGTCTTTCTTAACGACCAAGACGAACGGTTCGTCGGTCGTGGGGACTCCACTGCTTGAGGTCTCGGGCAATTGCACATCTAGACCTTGCTGCATCATCGGGGCCGTTACCATAAAGATAATAAGCAAAACTAACATCACATCGACGAGCGGGGTGACGTTGATTTCGCTCAAGACCATTCTCGAGCTGCTTTTATTGACGGGGCCTGCGGACATTAGTGGCTCCGAAAGAAATTGCGTTTGGCCAAATTCAAAAAGTCAGAAGCGAAATTGTTCAGGTCCAATTCCTGTCGTTTAATCAACGAAACAAAATGATTGTAAGCAATGGTCGCCGGAATCGCCGCCGCGAGCCCCACGCCGGTCGCAATCAAGGCCTCGGCAATACCTGGCGCAACCACCGCGAGGGAAGCCATCCCGGTTTCGCCGATCTTTTGGAAAGAGGACATGATCCCCCAAACGGTTCCGAAGAGTCCGACAAAAGGACCGACGCTGCCCACGGTGGCTAAGAAAATCAAACGCGATTCCAGGCGCGCCACTTCTAAGTCGATCGCCTTGCGCAGTGACCTGGCTAAATTATCAAGACCCGAGAGATTTGGCGCTTCACCTTCGCCGGGGGCGGAGAGATGGCTCTCGGCTAATTTTTTTAACTCCATATAGCCGAGGCGAAAAACCGAGGCCAAGTTGCTGTCCGGGTAATCTTTCAGATTGTCGTGCACGTCTTCGAGCGATGCGGCTTTCCAGAACTTTTCTTCGAACGGAGCGTTGGCTTCAATAACGGCTTTAAATTGTTTTCTTTTTTGCACCATAATGGCCCACGAGACCACGGACATCCCGACCAAACTGAGCAGAGTGAGTTGCACGATGGGACTTGCCGAAACGATGGCATGCCAGGCGCCGGTATTGGCGACCTGAAGGTTGTCGGGGGCGGCATAGGCGAGGGGAAAGAGAGTATAAAACATAGTGAAAAGGCTAAGACGATTCGAGAACTTATGCAACTTAAGGGTTGGCCGTCACTCGACCCTGCACGGGGATAAGGGGATTTTCATCTCCCTGCCAAATGATTCGCTTATGCCTGCGCCCGAGTTCGCGCGCGAGGCGCTCGTTCATTTCACTGCCGGCAATCACGAAGTCGGGCCAAAAATCCATCGCCGTTTCGATCCACAGGCTGGTGAACATCTGCATTCTAAGCAAGCTGGCGTGATCGGCGGCGAAAAGCCACTGTGGTCCCTTTTTACGTAAGAAGCGCGAAGCCCGTTGCGAGTTGCTGGCGAACGCGAATTTCTTTTGCCGGTCGTGCGAACCCACAATCTCCACCAACTTATCCAGATTTCCCGAGTCGTTGGTCTTCACGTGAACGATCCAGTGGGGATGTGCCGAAGTTTTCAGCAACTGGTCCAACGTGAGGCTTTCTTTGCAGTCGAGAAGCCAGTCGCCCTCCACGAACTTCACGCGGGCTAGGATCATCGCGTCGGGGGCTGGTTGCTTAAAATTCGAGCAAATGTCCGCAGGTTCGTAGACTGTCCAATAGTCCAGAGCAAACCAAGGGTGGGAGGGTACCGCGAAGCCTTGTTGGAAACCCAAAGTACGTACCAAAAATACGGTAAAAATAATCACAATTAGAGAGGCTATCGAAATAATGCCTAATCTAATGAATGCGAGAGCCATAGTTAAGTGCCTGACTTGAGGGGCATTACCGCGAACTCGCCGGTGGAAAGGCGGCGTAGATATCGGTTATTTATAGACGTATATAACTGAGTATTCACTTGCTTCTCGACTCGCTTTCATTTAGCTACTTTAGAGTCTTAACAGCTCAAGTAAAGCCCGGGAACTCTAAGCCTTTTTGGAAAGACAGGCGTTTTCGTGAACCGTCTCAACCGCAAAGTGGAATACGCTTTAATGGCCCTCAAAGTTATGGCCGTCAAGCGTCCTGGTGAACTCACTTCGGCCAAAGAAGTGGTGGATCAGTGCGGCTGTCCTTTTGATGCTACCGCGCGTGTTTTGCAGCAAATGGCCCAACACGAAATTTTGCGGTCCGAACAAGGGGCCCACGGTGGATACCTTCTGATCCGTGATTTGAACAAAGTCAGCCTCTTTGAGTTGATGGAACTTATTTTGGGTTCGCTAGCCATTGCGAAATGTGTGGGCGATGAAGGCGATTGCGATCTGCGCAAATCGTGCAACATCATTTCGCCAATCACGGTCTTGAATCGCAAGGTTATGGAATTTTACTCGCAGCTCACCGTCGGAGAAATCTTGAAATTGAAACGTTCCGCCCCCGCCGCCGAGGTTCTGGCATGAATCCCGTGAAGAGCGAATACAAACACGGCTTTATCACCGACGTAGAAATGGAAAGCATTCGTCGGGGCTTAGACGAAGACGTCGTGCGGATGATCTCGACTAAAAAGAACGAGCCTTCGTGGATGTTGGATTATCGTTTAAAGGCCTATCGTCATTGGCTGACTTTAGAAGAGCCCCACTGGGCGAAGGCGGATTATCCACCCATCGATTATCAAGCTCTGCATTACTACTCGGCGCCGAAGTCGGTGGCGGAGAAACCGAAGTCACTAGATGACTTGGATCCCGAGCTTTTGAAGACCTTCGAGCGCCTAGGAATCCCGCTAACCGAACAGAAGCGAATTTCGGGTGTGGCCATTGATGTGGTCTTTGACTCGGTTTCTTTAGGCACCACTCACAAAGAAGCCTTAGATCGTGTGGGCGTGGTCTTTTGCTCAATTTCAGAGGCCATTAAAACGCATCCGGAATTGGTGCGTAAGTATTTGGGCACCGTTGTTCCGATCACCGATAATTTTTTTGCAGCTTTGAATGCCGCCGTCTTTTCCGACGGCTCTTTTTGTTACATCCCCAAGGGCGTGCGGTGTCCGTTGGACTTGTCGACGTACTTCCGCATCAACGCACAAGAGACCGGTCAGTTCGAGCGCACGTTGTTGATCGCCGAAGAGGGCTCGTACGTGAATTATTTAGAGGGTTGCACGGCACCCCAGCGCGACGAAAACCAGCTCCATGCCGCGGTCGTTGAATTGATCGCGATGGACGACGCTGAAATTCGCTATTCAACAGTACAGAATTGGTACACGGGCGACCGCGAAGGTCGTGGCGGCATTTACAATTTCGTCACCAAGCGCGGCAAGTGCCAGGGTCGCAATTCGAAAATTTCTTGGACGCAAGTCGAGGCCGGATCAAGCATTACTTGGAAGTACCCGTCTTGTATCTTACAAGGCGACAACTCGGTTGGCGCGTTTTATTCGGTCGCTTTGACTCACGACAAAATGCAAGCCGACACCGGCACCAAGATGATCCATATCGGGAAAAATACGAAGAGCACCATAATTTCTAAAGGAATTTCCACCGGTAAATCGGTGAATTCGTATCGGGGGTTGGTCAAGATCATGGCGGGCGCTGTCGGCGCCAGAAATTTCTCGCAATGCGATTCGATGTTGGTCGGCCCTTTAAGTGGCGCCAACACGTTTCCCTACATCGAAGTAAAGAACGATTCCGCCGTCGTCGAGCACGAGGCCTCCACCTCACGTATTTCCGAAGACCAATTGTTCTACTTGCAATCGCGGGGACTTTCGCAAGAAGAGGCCGTGTCTCTTTTAGTGAATGGATTTTGTAAAGATGTGTTTAAGCAACTGCCTCTGGAATTTTCGGTTGAGGCCGTGAAGTTGATTGAAATGAAACTCGAAAACAGCATTGGATAATTATGCTCTCTATACGCGATCTAAAATGCACGATTGACGACAAAGAAGTCCTTAAGGGTTTGAACCTCGAAATCAAGCCCGGGACCGTTCACGCGATTATGGGACCCAACGGATCTGGTAAATCCACGCTGTCCAAAGTTTTGGCCGGCCATCCGGATTACACGGTCACTGGCGGCAGTGTTTCTTATGAAATTAATTTTGCAGATAGAGATTTACTTAGCATGCCCGCCGATGAGCGCGCGCGTGAAGGCGTATTCTTGGCTTTTCAGTATCCGGTCGAAGTGCCGGGCGTTTCCAACTTAACTTTTTTGCGCGCGTCCTTCAATTCGGTTTGTCGCCACCAAGGGGTTGCGGAAATGAACGAAGAAGAATTTCGCAAGTTCGTCGAGAAAAAATCCACTGTCGTGGACTTCAATCCCTCGTTTTTAGAGCGCGCCGTGAACGAAGGCTTTTCGGGCGGCGAAAAGAAGCGCAACGAAATTTTGCAGATGGCCGTGTTGTCACCGCGCCTCGCGATTTTGGATGAAACCGATTCAGGTCTAGATATCGATTCGTTGAAGGTCGTGGCCTCGGGGGTCAATAAGCTGCGCTCGAAAGACAATGCCATTTTGTTGATCACCCATTACCAGCGTTTGCTGGATTACATTGTCCCTGATTTTGTTCACGTCTTGGTCGGCGGCCGAATTGTGGAATCCGGCGATAAGTCCTTGGCTTTGAAACTTGAAAAGCAAGGCTATGATTGGGTAACAGCCCTATGAATTTTGCCGGTCGGGCTGAAACTCAATTTAAGCAGCTTATCGCCGGGGTAGCTGGGGGTGAAAAGACTTTCCGGCAAGAGGCTTGGGATCGCTATACGCAATTAGGTTTACCCGCACGCAAGAGCGAGGCCTGGAAGTACACCACGTTGAACACCGCGAACTGGGATGCTTGGGATCTTTCGCCCAATACTGCTGTACCAGTTGGAGCATCCATTTTGCCCGCGGTCGCGAAACAATTGATTTCGACTTGGGGTCAGGAATTTTCTTTGGTCCTTACGGTGAACGGTGCTTTGCGTGCCGACCTGTCGACCTTGGATTCACGCTATTTGCTCCCTTTGGATTTCGACGCTTTGAAGCTAAATTACGCGGACGGTTGGTCAGGTTTAGCCTCGGCCCTTGCGCGACCGGGCTTTGCACTGGACATTCCTGCGGGTGAGCGTGTGGAAAAACCTGTGTTGATGGTGCATACGCAGACGTCGGCGTCTTCGTGGTCGCCTTCCGTAAACCACATCCGTTTGGGTGCGGGGGCTTCGCTGGAATTGGCCGAAATTCACGTGGGCGTTGATGCACCTTACTTGCGCTCCGAAATGGTGCTTTGTGAGCTCGGCGTGGGCGCCTCGCTGTCTTGGGCGCGCATCCAGCAAGAAGAAATCAGCCCAATGCACTTTTCTGAAGTGCAAGCTCGCTTGGCCGCGGACGCTTCGTTAAATCTCACTCAGCTACATGGTGGCTCGGCTTGGTGCCGTTCTTCACTGCGCGCCGAAATCTTGGGCGAGCGCGCCTCGGCACACTTGTCGGGTCTGACTTTCGCGCGCGGTCGTCAGCACATCGATCAGCGCGTGGAAGTTCGCCACGCTAAGGGCTTTAGCGAATCGGCGCAATTGTTCAAGGGTGTATTGAAAGACTTTGCCCGCGGCGTTTTGAATGGAAAAATTCTGATCGAACGGGATGCGCAGAAAGTGTCCTCGATACAGATGAATCATAATCTTTTGTTAAGCCCGACCGCTGAAGCCAACACCAAGCCCGAGCTTGAAATCTACGCCGACGACGTAAAAGCCAATCACGGCGCGAGCATCGGACGCTTAGACGAAGCAAAAGTTTTTTATTTAATGAGCCGGGGAATCAGCCGAGCACTTGCGCAGCAAATGCTGGCGCATGCCTTTGTCGGCGATGTGCTGATGAAGATCAGCTCTTTGCCCCTGCGGCGCTTTGCCGATGCTTGCGTGAAAAGCTGGTTGCCGGAATTCTCCGCGGGGATGGAAAATAGCATCGACTCTTCTAAGGCGGATTCATGAGTCACTCTAAAAAGCTCGGCGAATCGCTGCGTTTGGACTTCCCGCAATTGAAACGCGTTATTCGCGACAAGCCTTTGGTTTACCTCGACAGCGCGGCCACGACTTTGAAGCCCTTAACCGTGATAGAAGCCGTTCGTGAAAGTATGTCTTTGGGTGCTTCCAATGTTCACCGCGGGGCTCATTACATCGGCGACGAAGTGACCGGTCGCTTCGAAAAGGTGCGCGAAAAAGCGCGAAAATTTGTGGGCGCGGCCTCGGCTTCGGAAATGATCTTCACCCGCGGCACGACCGAAGGCGTAAATCTGATCGCGCAGACTTTAGGCAAAGTGCACTTAAAAGCCGGCGACGAAATTCTGCTCAGCCAAATGGAGCACCACTCCAATATTGTGCCGTGGCAAATGATCGCCCAAGAAAAACAGGCCAAGGTTCGTTTTGTTCCGGTGAAGGACGATGGCTCGCTCGATCTCAGCGCCGGCCTCGCGATGATTTCTGATAAAACTCGAATCGTTAGTCTGGTGCATTTGTCCAATTCACTGGGAACGATCAATCCGGTGTCGCAGATTTTTAAAGCCGCCAAAGCCGCGGGAGCGTTCACGGTTTTAGATGCCGCTCAGTCCGTCGCGGCTTTCAAAATTGATGTCACCGAGCTGGGTTGTGATTTTCTGGTGTTCTCGGCTCATAAAATTTTTGGTCCGACGGGCCTAGGTCTTCTTTACGGACGTTTGGAAATTTTAGAAAAGCTTCCGCCTTATCAGGGTGGCGGTTCGATGATTTCGGAAGTGCGCGAAAACGGAGTTGAATTCTTACCCCCACCCAACCGCTTCGAAGCCGGTACGCCGGCCATCGCCGAAGTGATGGGCTTAGGCGCGGCGTTGGATTATCTGGGTGCCATCGATTACGCAGAAATTCATCATCATGACCAGCGCATGATGGCGCGGGCGGAGGCCGGGCTGCGCGAGATTGAGGGCGTCAGGCGTATCGGCACCGCGGAACATCGCAGTCACGTGATTTCATTTCTGCTCGAGGGCAGTCACCCGTCGGACGTCGGTGCGATCTTAGATGAACAAGGCGTGGCGGTGCGCGCAGGCCATCATTGTTGCCAGCCATTGATGCGTCGATTTGGAATTCCTGGCACCGTGCGCGCTTCATTTTCGATTTACACCTCAGAGGACGACGTCGACCAATTCGTGGCTGCCGTTCGCAAAGCGAAAGACTTGCTCCTATGATGATGAAAGAGGATCTATGAACCCAACCCAACCGCCGTCTGGACCCGGGCCTTCAAAATTAGACGCTAAGGATTTACTAATCCGCACGCTGCCGACGCCCAACCCTTTCGCGCTAAAGTTTGTGCTGAACGCCGCCTTCAAAGAAGAAGGTAAGGCCAGCTTCAGTACCGTCGAAGAATGCGAAGACCTGCCGATGGTTCGCGATTTCTTTACCGTGGAAGGCGTGCGCCAAGTGCACTTGTTCCAGAACACATTGACGGTGACCCATTCCGGCGATCTTTCGAATGAAGATCTGGACGCACAAATTTCCGCGGTCATCCGTTCGCGTTTCGCCGTACACAATCCCGAATTCGGCGAACAACCCAAAGCCATGCGCCCACACGCCGACATGGCCGCAACACCTGAACTACGCGCGATCGAAGAGATTTTGGACCGCACCATCCGCCCGGGGCTTCAGGCTGATGGCGGTGATGTCGAAGTTCTAGGGTTTGAAAATAACGAACTGAAGATCATGTATCAGGGTGCTTGCGGCGGTTGCCCCAGTGCCGCGGCTGGAACCCTGGATGCGATTCAGGGTATTTTGCGCAATGAACTTCAGAACGATGATCTGATCGTTACCCCCGTCTAACGGATTTAATTATTCCATAATCCGATCCGCCTTCCATTGATTGTGCGCTCGGCACAGACAACGCAGATTTTCGATTTCGTTCGTGCCGCCGCGGCTTAGCGGTAGGATGTGGTCGATTTCGATTTGGTAGGGTGATCCGCAGGGTTTGCCTTCTGGATTTCGGAATTGGCAGCGGCCGCTATCTCGTTTGAACACGGCTCGTCGTATAGACATCGGGATGT
>JBEIHA010000120.1:0-8728 GCA_040381635.1 Pseudobdellovibrionaceae bacterium | reverse complement strand
CGAAGCCCGATCCCGCAAACACTTTAGGATCGCCATAGCGACCCTAAACCAATTTTACTCAATAAACGCCTTCAATTTATTCGAACGCGACGGATGGCGAAGCTTGCGCAAAGCCTTAGCTTCGATCTGGCGTATTCGTTCCCGCGTGACGTTGAAATCCTGGCCCACTTCTTCCAAAGTATGGTCGGATTCTTCGCCGATACCGAAACGCATGCGCAGTACTTTTTCCTCGCGCGCGGTCAGCGTGGCCAGAACGCGGCGGGTTTGTTCCGCCAAGTTCAAGTTTACAATGGCCTCAGCAGGGTTGATGACCTTTTTGTCCTCGATAAAATCGCCCAGGTGCGAATCTTCTTCTTCACCCACCGGCGTTTCCAGCGAGATGGGTTCTTTCGCGATCTTTAAGACCTTACGGACTTTGTCGACGGGCATATCCATCTTGGCCGCGATCTCTTCGGGCGTGGGTTCACGGCCCAGTTCCTGAACCAAGTAGCGCGACGTACGCACCAGCTTATTGATGGTTTCGATCATGTGCACCGGAATACGAATCGTGCGGGCCTGATCCGCGATGGCGCGGGTGATGGCCTGACGAATCCACCAGGTCGCGTAGGTCGAAAACTTGTAACCACGACGATATTCGAATTTATCAACGGCCTTCATTAAACCGATATTGCCCTCTTGGATCAAATCCAAGAATTGTAAACCACGATTCGTGTACTTCTTGGCGATTGAAACCACTAGACGCAAGTTCGCGGTCACCAGTTCGGACTTCGCTTTGTCAGCTTCGCGTTCGCCCTTCCAAACGGCTGTGTACGTGTCGCGCGCCCATTCGAAAGTCATCTGCGTTTCTTCGCTTAAGCGATTTAAGCGCTCTTGAGCGTCCGAAGCCGTCAGATAGTATGAACGGAAAGTGTCGTAGCGCAGGCCGCCCGTATCCTTCTGCATTTTCGCGATCTCTTGTTCCGAGGTCTCGAGCAGCTTGGCGCGGGCCGTGAGCGTGGGCAAATCTTTAGAGAACGTTTTCTCAACGCCCGTACGAACGCGTTTACGCAATTCGCTTTGACGAGAGACCAAGTTTTTAAATTTAATCACGACCCGGTTAATGGTCTTCCGATTAAAGTTGATGCTTTCGAAATTCAACATGAACTCGGCGTTCATTTTGTCGAGCTCCGTGATCGCCGCTTTGTAATCGGGCGAATTGTACGGCGAAAGCTTCAGCGTTTCGAAAGGCTTGGCCGCGCGTTTTTGATACTTGCGCACATGACCGATCAATTCGTGAATCTTGTTGATGTATTCTTGTTCGTCGTACTGGGTCTCTTCGTCTTCTAGGCCGCGAAAGATCGCTTTGATCTTGATGCGGCCTTCGTCCAAGCGCTTACCCAACTGGATAATTTCGTTCGTTCCAATAGGCGACATGGTGATCGCGCGAACGATTTCGCGCTCCCCGGCTTCGATACGGCGGGCGATCTCCACTTCACCTTCACGGGTGAGGAGTGCTACGGAACCCATTTTACGCAAATACAAGCGCACGGGGTCGTTGCTCTTGGCATCACCCTCGGACTCTTTTTCTTCTTCTTCTTCTTCGTCTTTTTCTTCTTTGTCGGGATCCGTGAGGAAGAACTGATCGTCTTCGTCATCGTCCTTTTTCTCTAGGGCATCTGTAATTACTACACCGTTAACTTCAAGGCCCTGCATGAAGGTGTCCAAGACACTGGCCGCGATGAATTCGGGTGGGAGCAACTCATTGATTTCTTCGATGGCCAAAGACGGTTTGTCTTTCGCCATTTTCACAAATCGCTGAATTTCTTCTTTAATTAGGTCTTCCTGCTGGCTCAGCGTGAGTTCTTTCACGGTTTTATCTGAGTCGATTTCAGGCGTGATATTGGACATCGAATATACTCCACTGGTCGTTTGCCAGATCAAAAGAGGCTTAATTATCGTGGTCGAGTGACTTGCGACTCTTATGGATATTCATAATCTGTTCCAGTTGATCCGTCGGATTCGCTGAAACAGCTCCACGTAGCCCCGAAACCAATTCCTTTGATTTCACTCGCAAATAATTTTGTTTCACTCGTTTAATGCAATCTTGTAACAGCTTGTGAGCAGCCTCTTCGTTCAATCCGGTGTAGTTTCCCGACAAATGACGGGTAATGATTTCAACCGGTGTAACTTCGTCTGCCAACAAAGCGGATAAACTATCAAATTTATTAGGCATTTGTCTATACACTTCCGCAATCCTTTTGAAAACGGATCTGACCCCCAAATGCGAGAACTGATCGCCAATTCCGGCGTCCAAGGCCTCTTTTAGATAGACCTCTTTCAATAGAATTACGTTTAATAATTCAACCTCAGAGTTCGGCGCCTTCTTCAAATCAAACACAAGAGGCTTTGGCGCAGGATCGACCGCCGACTGCACCGGTTTAGACTCAAGCACCAAGGGTTTCACGGCCGCGGCGCGGGGCGCTGGTCCACCGCTTGGACTCATCGCCTTCTTGACGCTTTGCTCAACAAGTCGGGAGTCTACGTCAAGCATATTGGCAAAATTGCGGATGTAGAGGCTGCGGTAACGAGGATCGTTGGTCTGCGCGAGCATGGGCGCGAACTCATCCATCAACTGAATTTGTCCACTGGCGCTGCCCTTGGCGCTCAACCAAGCTTGTGTCGTCACAAGGTCAAAAAGATCTGGCGCGCCGGCGATGAGTTTGCGCATTTCCGCGACACCATGTTTCTGCAAGAAATCATCGGGATCCAAATTGTCGGGCAAAAAAAGTCCGCGCGCGTGCAAACCTTCGTTCAACAAAATGGGCAGCGAGCGTGCGGCCGCATTGCGACCCGCATCGTCCCCGTCGAAAAGCAAAAGCACACGGTTAGTGTAGCGCTTGATGACTTTCGCATGTTCCAACGTCAACGCCGTTCCAAGTGTCGCGACCATATTGTCGATGGAATATTTGGCCAGCGCCAACCAATCCATATAACCTTCAACGACGATCGCTTCGTCTTCACTGCGAATGTATTTCGCCGAATGATCTAGTCCGTAAAAAACTTTGCCCTTATGAAACGCCGGTGAATCGGGCGAGTTCAAATATTTCGGCTGCTGCTCTTTCGAAAACACTCGCCCACCGAAACCCAGACATTGCCCGGTCGCTGAAAAAATCGGAAACATTAAGCGGTGTCGGAACATATCGAAGTGCCCGCTCTTGCCACCGGTGCGGCGCTTAACCAGACCCAGCTGCTCGGCGACGGTCATCGGGACTTTTTTGCTTTCGAAAAATTCAGCAAGCTTCGACCAATCATCGGGCGCGTAGCCGATTTTATATAGATTCACCAGCTCTTCATTCAACCCGCGCGTGATCAGATATTTGCTAACCTCGTGATCGGCAGACAAACGCTTCAATTGATCATGGTAGAACTGCGCCGCCAGGGAGTTAACTTTAAATAAAGTTTGTTTGGCATCTTGTCTTTGCGCATCCCCGCGGCTGGCTTCGGGAATCGCCAGACCTGCACGCTTCGCCAGGTATTCCACTGCTTCGGGAAAAGTCATGCCTTGGTGATTTTGCACGAAGGTGTACACATTGCCCGAGGCCTTACAGCCGAAGCAGTGATAGACCTGCTTATCTTCGCTAACAGAAAAGCTACCGGATTTTTCGTTGTGAAAAGGACAAAGCCCCTGGTGATTTCCGCCGGTCCTTCGCAATTGAACGTAGGGCGAGACAATATCCACGATATTCGTGGCTTCGCGCACGCGCTCAATAAAGTCCTGCGGAAATTTCAATTGGCCCCCACCAAGATAACTTAAGCTAGTTTCGAGCGAACCAGGTCGCTAATCATTTTGCCATCGGCCATTCCGGCCGCGCGGTTCATAACTTCTTTCACTACCGCGCCCATTTGCTTCTGTGACGTCGCGTTTTGCGTCTTGATCACTTCTTCAATGATCGCGGTCAATTGCTCGGGCGACATCTGCGCCGGCAAATAGGTTTCAATAATCTTTAGCTCGGCTTTTTCTTTGTCGGCCAAATCCTGGCGCGCGGCTTTTTCAAATTCGGTGATCGAATCTCTGCGCTGCTTAGCCAACTTGCGGACCACGGCAAGCACGTCTTGTTCGGTGATTCCGTTAGGGCGCAATTCAATTTCACGATTCTTCACCGCAGCTTGAAGCATGCGGATGGTGCTGAGGCGGTCGGCCTCTTTGGCTTTCATGGCTTCTTTCATATCATCGAGAATTTGCTCTTTTAAACCCATGGAAGACTCCTTAAAATTTTCTGGATGAGAAACTAAAATGGGCCAGAAAAACTCTGGCCCAAATTTAAGGTTCGCAATGTTGCGAACCGCAATGTCAGGTTTAGTAAGGCTTACGAGTTTTCTTCAATAGACGCTTGCGGGCGGCCATCGACTTCTTCTTGTTACGAACCGAGGGTTTCTCGTAATGCTCGCGTTTTTTTACTTCCGACAAAATGCCGGACTTTTCACAAGCTTTTTTGAAACGACGAAATGCTTGTTCAAACGCTTCATTGTCGCGAATGCGGACCAATGCCACTAAAATCACCTTCCTCTCGAAGTCCTCCAGGTGTAACAAAGCCTTGAGGATTTGAGGAGCCTAAATTTTGAACAAAGATGATATCTACATGCGTCGGGCGCTGGAGCTCGCCGCCCAGGCCGGAAACATCGGCGAAGTCCCCGTCGGGGCTCTGGTGGTTCACGAAAACCAAATCATATCCGAGGCTTACAACGAGCGAGAGTCCAAGCCCTCGGCCCTCGCCCATGCCGAAATGACCGTTTTGGCCGACGCTTGCGCCAAGCTTAGGCGCTGGCGGCTTACGGACTGCACCTTATATGTGACCCTCGAACCCTGCGTAATGTGCGCCGGCGCCTTGGTTCAGGCCCGCGTGACCCGCGTGGTCTACGGCGCCCGCGACCCCAAGGCTGGTGCCGTTGAATCACTTTATCAGGTGTTAAGCGACACCCGACTGAATCACCGCCCGCAAGTCACGGGCGGAATCTTGGGCGAAGAGTGCGGAAAAATATTAAGCGATTTTTTTCGCGAACGCCGGGCGAAGACTTAGTTACTCGACCACAGTTTCACGCCACTCGGCTCGCACGAAATCACTTTTTCGCCACAGATAATAGAGCGCCCCACACACCATGCCGATCGCGAAGCCAATCAAATGGGTGCGGTAACTCACTTTAGGATCAAACGCTTCACTAGGCGCAAAAAGCATCAGCGCCACGCCGAAAGATCTTAGCGCTCTTTGTGTGGTTGAAATTTTGGTGTTCAGTAAAAAATAAAGGACCAGCCAAGCGCCACCCATCCACGAGACCACGCCCGAAGCGCCAATCAACCGAACATCTGGTGGATAAGTATAAATGGAAATAGCGTTCGTCACTCCACCCATAAGCCAGGCGGCTAGCGGAAAGAGCGCACCCCCGAAATAGCCGTAAAGAAAATATCCCAAGATATAGAAAAGAAACGAATTGGCGAGCAAGTGCCCCAGATCCGCGTGCGCGAACATCGTGGTCCACAATCTCCAATACTCGCCCTTGGAAAACACCTCACGATGGGTGGCCGGCCAAAACTCACCTAAACCATAGAAGTCATGCCACTGAGCGGAGCACGCTAGAATGAGCAGAAAAAGAGCCGCCGCGGTCATCGCCTGAGCCGAAGGATCCGGAGGGCGAGAAAGCCAGGTGCGGCGCACGACCGTAAAAATTTGCGGTATACCTGGATCGTTATCGGTTTCCATCCCAAATTCCCGACCTTCCTCCAGCTCAATTGCTGAAGAATTTTGCATTTCATCCCCGTACCCACGAAACTTTAGGAATGGGTCAGGGTCTTGTTTTTTGGCGGCGCGTGCTCGCCGTATCTATCTTGTGTCTGTTTATTCAAAAGGCAATGGGCGAGCCCATTTATCCTCTGAACAACGATTATAAGCCGCTGGCACGCGGAACGACCGCGCGCATATTCGAGGACTGGACCGTTGATAAAAATGCGCCCAGCAATTTCCCTGATCGAAGCTTCCAGAATATTTGGGTCCGAATGTTCCCGCTGCTCTCAGCCCCGCTCGGTGATCCCTTTCCCGTGACGGTCAATCCGAATGAACTTACGTTGGTTAGCAGTGGTGGCTTAAACATTTATGGTTTAGACGATGGCGTTTTGCTGACCACAGGTAAAAATTTGACTTTCGATTTTATCGCTTTAACTGTCGACGTCGACGGGACCCTCTACGCCTTAGAATCCGTTTGGATCACTCCACTCAGCGAGGTCACCACCACGTTGGGTTGGGACAAAGGTTCGAAGCTGGCCAACAATAAGTCCGCCGAAGTGCGCATCGAGGTGCGCGGTGGCCTGATCGTCAAACCGACCAATTACCGCGTGAACGGCGAGGTTGTGCCAAAATGGTCGGCCCTAAATAAAGAGCCTTAGTGAAGGTCCGGCGATCTATCTCTTCACTATTTATGCCCCTGCTCCTCGCCGGTTGTGCGGTGGCCCCAAAACCGGGGCTTGATGGCGCAGGCGGCGTATGGCACGAGACGCAATCGAATGGCACAAAAGTTCCCATCTACTCTTCAATCCAATTTTTTCCCTTAACTCAAAGTGCCGACAAAAAGTGGGTAGTCCGTGCCGTACGCACAGACCGTGATATCCCCGCAGAAAAGCCACCGTCAAAGATGGATCTATCAATCTTTAACACCCAGGATATTGCTACCGCCAAACCTAGCCCAATCTCTCAGTGGACCGCCGAAGCCGATCGAGCCGAGCCGTGGGGAAGTCACTAGGTCTCAGATATCCAGCTGCTGTAAAAACTTTTGCCAGGGAATCACCTGGACATCGCGCAAGAGGCGATGCCGCCCCTCTGGGACAATAATGTAGGGTTTGACTTTTTTGCCCGCGAAATCAATGAAGCTTTTATGCCCCCGCACACTTTGATCGCCGAGATTTCCTGTTTTGAGTTCGAGGGCGTAGATGTCACCTTCAAACTCTAAAATGAAATCAACCTCGGCTCCTCCATCTGTGCGATAAGTTGAAATTCGATACTCCGTTCCTGAAGCCTCTAAACTGCTGCGAAGCTGATTGAAAAATAGATTTTCAAATAAAAATCCTTGCCTATCCGCGGAGAGACTAAAGTTGCCCAAAAGAGCATTGAGAACACCGTTATCAAAGATAAAAAAACGCGGATGTTGAACAAGGCGGCGCTTCTCGCTTTTGGCAAAAGCTTGGCAACGGTGAACAATGAGGGTGTCCTCGAGAATTTCAAAAAAACGTAGAACCGTTTGCCGGGGTACACCAATGTTTTTACTCACTTTGCTCAAGTCTAAAAATTTCGTGCTCTCGGCCGCGATATTGAATAAGAATCGAGTAAAGCCATCTAAATTTTTAGTTAATGCCTCTGCTTTGATTTCCTCATGCAGATAAGTGATGGCATATGTCTTCAAGGTCTTTTTCAGGTTTGAAGAGTTTTTATCGGTAACGATTCCGGGTAAACAGCCAAATGACAAAACTTGAGATGTGTCAAAGGAGTAATTCATTTCAGAACTCACAAAAGACCCCAACTCGTATTGGTGTACCCGGCCCGGAAGCAAATTGGCATGATTACGCCTGAGCTTGCGCGCACTTGACCCTGTCAGAATGAAGTTTAACTTTTTATTGTGATCGATTAAATCCTGAACCGTGTTCATCAGTCGAGGGTGTCTCTGGACTTCATCAATGAAAACCAGACCCTTGTTGTTCAGTTTTAGTTTGATTTCAGATTCTAAAAACTGCGGGTCCTTTGCAAAGTCCAAAAAGACAGCCTCGTTAGCAAGGTTAAACCGCAAGTCAGGATTGAGTTCGTTTGAAAGTGTCGATTTGCCAGTTTGTCGGGGCCCTAGCAAGAGAACGGATTTCTTGTTTCTTAAGCTATCTATAATTTGTGCTTGAATCTTTCGCTGGATATTCATTTTCGCAATATAACACATAGTGGTTAAAATGCTAGGTAATTTAACCACTATGTTTTACACTTCTGCAGTGAAAGATCTCATGGACTCGAGTGTAGTGATTCGGGACTAACACCCGGAGACGATCATCGCGAGAAAACAAGCCACCGCACCGTGCAACCAGGACTGGACGGTCGGCTTGGTCCGGGTTCGTCTCAGGATGAGACGCTGAGTGCAACTTGCAAGTGAGCCCGATAGAAAGAGAGTTTTGAAAGCAATGAAACCTTTTGCAACCTCGTCACGCCGAATTTTTATTGGAGTCACTGATCCGATCTCTAAAGAAATTGAAAGTGCTGAAACGGTTCGGGACCGTGTTTTAGAGGCGTCTGAGTTTATTTCACCTGAGTACCTAGGTGCGACGGATGATTGCGGCTTTTCTCCTTTTTGCGACGACGTTTCAACCTGTCGTGATACGGCATTCGCAAAAATCCGCGCTCGTGTCGAGGGCACTCGCAGGGCTGCCGAAAAATTAGGTTTATAAAGTTAAAGAGGGCTGTTGTTTTTACTCATATCGACAGGTCCGTCTCACCAGATGAAATTTTGGGAAGAGGCCGAAAAAGCGTCTTGAGCTCAGGAACCTGCATCGGAGTCGCCTCAAAGCTCGAGATCCAGGTCCATGATTTGGAGTAATTTGAATTTGATTGGAATGACCGAATTGGGAATCAAGAACGCGAGCTTTCGGATCTACCCGCCAATTTGGGTCCAAAGGGCAGGTCTCAATTGGTTTAAGCCAGGTGCGGCGCACGACCGTAAAAATTTGCGG
>JBEIHA010000119.1:0-8731 GCA_040381635.1 Pseudobdellovibrionaceae bacterium | reverse complement strand
TAGTTTCAAAGAGGCAGCGACCGCCTACGCCAAGGTTCGGGGGCTTTAAATGGCGGGCAAGGCCGGCGGTTCGATGGATACGATATCCGAAATCAATATTGTGCCTCTCGTTGATATTATTCTGGTGGTTTTGATTATCTTTATGGTCACGGCGCCCGCCTTGATCAAACCGAGCGTCGCGGTGAATTTACCTGAAGCCTCAAGCGGGGATGAGACCACACCCAGTCTGCTCAACATCGCGGTCACCGCCGATGGAACGGTAACATTCAATAACGAAGAAGTGGGCGAAGACGAGGCCAAGAATTTGGCCAAAATCGAATTTGAGCGAAACCCGGAAGTGCAGGCAATCATTATTGCCGATCGCGATCTGGCGTACGGGCAAATCATCCGAGTTTTAGATTGGATAAAATCATCAGGTGTCAAAAATTTCGCGGTAACGACGGACAAACCGCTTACGCAATGAGGACTTGGATTATGAAGAATATTTTATTGATACTGTTTTTTACTGGATTCTCATTGGCTCACGCCGATGTGCCGGACTTGATGAAAAACCTGGTGGGCTTAAGATCCGATTTAGAAATGCTCAACCGCGAAATTGAGTCGGTCCAAAAGGAAAAGCAAAGCGAACTTGATTTGTGGAACCAAAAGAAGCTTGAACTGGAAAGTTCCTTGCAGAAAGAAACTTTAAGACAGCTTCAGCTGACCGAAAAGACGGAGCGCTTAGCGTCCCGGGTCAAGAGCCAGAGTAAAGCCAATCCCGAAGCGAAGCGTGATCTTCTGAAGTGGATCGAAGAGGCCCGCGGTTGGGTTTCGACTTCTCTGCCGTTTCGCCGCGCCCATCGCCTTGAGACCTTGGGTGCTCTGGAAGAGAAAGTAAAAAATGGCTTAGAAAGTTTAGAATCGATTTCGGCTGAACTTTGGTCGTTCTATGATAGCGAACTTAAAATGGCCGCCGACAACGAATTCCGCTTACTAGATATCGCAGATGGCAACGATGCGCCTAAAAAATACGAAGTGGTGCGCTTAGGTTTCTTCGCGATGTTTCAGCGTGATGCCGGAGGCTCGGTTCATCAGTATGTTTTGAAGAATGACGAATGGATCAAAAGGCCTGCCTCGGAAGCGCAGCAGCCCGAAATAAACCGATTGTTTGGAAACATGAAGGCGAAGAAAGATTCGGGACTTTACAGCATCTCGCTGGGTGATTTGAAAGGTGTCTTATGAAGATAATCTTAAGCTTAATCATAATGTTTGGATCAGGCCTTATTCACGCCGAAGAAGATCTCAACAAAGCCTTTCAAAGCGAATATGTTTATTTGGCTTCGCAAAAAGAAGCTTTGGTTCGCCAAAAAGCTCAGATGGAGCAAAGCTATCTTAAGCGCACAGCCGAAGCCAAATCTCGCGTTTTGAAGCTGCAAAAAGAGGTTTCGCGCATGACCGCGCAAAACGACGAGAAGCACGAAGCCTTGCTCGAACTAGAAAGAATGAAAAAAGAACTGTCGCGCCGAGGAACGTCCTTGGAATCGACTTTCAAGAAGGCCAGCAAATCGATTGCCGAAGCTGAAAAGGGACTGCGCTTTGAATCCAATAAAGACAAAGTTGAGATCACGCCACCGTTAGAAATGAAGATGTCCAGCTTGGATCCCATTTTCAAAAAAGCGAATGATCTTCTTCGCGCCTCGAGCCGCAGCGAGACCTATGACGGATTTTACCTAGATGCGCAAGACAAGTTATCCCAGGGGAAAGTCACCCGTTTAGGACGAGTGGCGGCCTTCGTGAATGATCAAAAAGGCGATCTTATGCTTGGCCCGAATGGCATGGGCAGCTTAAAAGCTTTGGACCTTGCTTCGGGCGCCAGTGTTTTTGTATTCGACAATATGAACGAGGCTGCACGATTGCAAAGACCCGCCACGGTGATCGAAAGAATTGCGGACATGGGACCGCTTCTGTTCTTGGGATTGATGTTGCTGATGGTGGCTGGCTTGTTCTTCGTGTTGATTAAAATTTGAAATGAAAACGGCACTGACTTGGTTTTTCAGTATTCTGGGTGTGATCGGTGTTCTGGTGGGGCTTGCCGCGGGCGTGCTGGCGTTGGATCCCTCGGAAATCGAAGAAGCGCAAGTCGATAAGCCAAAGCCGATCGCAGTTAAAATTCCCGATCCTCCGAAGTCGGAAGAACCGCTGCCGCCGCCCGAACCGACGGCGAATAAATCTTTACTGGCCGATTTGGCGCCCGATTCGTTTTCGAATGCGATGCCTGATCTGGGCGGCATTGGATTCGGTTCCGGCGGATCCGGTCCCGCAGTGGGTGGGTCGGGCGGTTTTGGAACCGATGCCGGCACATTAGTGAAAAACCAGTCCTCGGTCGACCGACCGCCGCGGGCTGTCCTTAAGCAGCCACCCGAGTATCCGCAAGAGGCGCGCAGCCGCGGGGTGAGTGGCTTCGTGGTCTTAAACATTTTTGTCGGGCAGAATGGTGTGATCGAAAGCGTAAAGGTCGATCAAAGCGAGCCGCGTGGCTACTTTGACGAAGCGGCGCTGAAGTCCATTCGCGCTTGGCGCTTTGAACCCGCCATCACTAAAGGGCAAACTGTGGCGGCTTGGACGAAGCAGAAAATCAAATTCGAGCTGAACTGAAGGTGGATATGTTTTTGGGAACAATTCGAATTTTGCTTTGCTTTGCAAGTTGTGCCTCCGTAGCCTTTGCCACGGTCAAGGATCCGACTTATGACGAAGTCGAAGGTCTGGATTTGGTCGAAGCCCTAATTAGGGACGGTAAACTCGACATCGCACGTAAAGAGCTTAAAGCAATGAAGCCTTCCGACCGCTTCTGGATGGTTTCGGGTCATCTTGAAATGGCCGCAGAAAAGTGGTCGGCGGCCGCAAGCCACTACGAAAAGAGTGTGCTTCAGCCTGCGCGTCAGCTTCATCTGGCCCGCGCTGTGAAAGCCTTGGTGGATTTCAAGCGCTGTAGCCAATTGTTTTCCGAGAGTGCTGAGCTTTGGTTGAATAAGGAAGCCGACATCATTGCGAAATCTGAATGTGAATATAAATCTCAGCGATTTGAACTGGCGTGGCAGACTTTGAAACAGGGGCGCGCGAAAAAAGATTCGTTTCCACTTTTGCGCGAACAAGTCGCCCTAAAGTTGGAATTGAATTTGGTGCGTGAAGCACTGACGACGGCTCTCGCAGAGAGCAGCGTTCGCTCGATCAACGAATTGCTTTCCCTCGCCGAGCTTTTCAACGACAAGAAGTTTTCCATGGAAGCTTTGACCTTGGTGGAAATGGCACGCCAGCGATCGCCCCTCGATTTGGACGCGAATCTTTCGGCCGCTCAAATCTTCTTCCAAAGAGGCGATTTGCATTCGACTGTGGAAGCCTTTGAACGAGCGGCAAAAACAGATCCGAAGTTCAATTACCACGCGGCCGAAATGCATCGCCAACTTGGACATCAAGAGAGAGCCACTTTTTACTCGCAGTTTATCCCCGAGGACAAAAAGCGGTTGAAGACCCGGATGGCCATCTACGTAGAAAAAGGTCGGTACCCCTTGATCGCTTCGATGGAATCAGTGATCGCGCGCAGCGAGCTCAAGGACGATGATGAAATGAAATACGCCATGGCCTATGCCCTGCTTCGACAGGGCGATCTATCGAAGTCCCTGAAACACCTCAGCCGGATTGTTAAGCCCGAGCTCCAAGAAAAGGCCGCACTTCTGAAAAAAGCCGCGCTGGACTGCCAAAAGGGCACTTGCCAGCTCTAAAGGATTGTTCGGCGAATTCGTAGCACCATCCCCTGGCCGAATCCTTGCACTATAAAAGTGAGAGCCCCATTTCGTTCTAAATAGGAGCACATACCATGTTTGTGACAACTTTTGGCAAAGTAAGCACCCACCTACGCCCATTGTCGATGCTAATGATCCTGACTTTTAGTTTGCCGAAAGCACATGCTGTTATGGGGACCTACCTCCCCAAAGAGTCTGCTCCATCAAGCGCCTGTATGGTCGTTTACGTTGATAGTCAAAAAAAGATCAAGGGGCTTTGTTCAGGTGACATCGCAGGTGCTGACAAATTTCTAACGGCTGGGCATTGCCAACTTGGAAATCAATACGCTCAGTTGGTAATTTGTGATAATCAGAAAAACACTCCATATGTAGTAAATGCCGTTCGCATCCATCCCAGCTTCGACGGAAATGGAAATCAATTCGACCAAGCTATTTTACAAGTTGAAAATCCATTTTCCCTCCCTGCCATCAATCTTCCATCAAACCAAGACGAAATCACATCTCTCTTAAACAAGAAAGATTGCGAATTTTGGGCATATGGATTCGACAATGACCGCAAGGCCGGAAAATTGAACGGCGTTACAGCAGAGTTTAATGGCGCAATTTTTGGTGAAGGCTTGATTGGCGTCGGCGGAAAAAATTGGCCGATTCAAGGTGACAGTGGTGGGGGACTCTATTGTAAAAGTCAAAATGGCCAACTGATTCGAGTTGGAACTGTAAGTAGAGCCGAAATTGGTTTATCAAGTGTTGCATCGTTAAGTGGAGCACTTGATTGGATCAAGGATAATTTGAAACAGACATTCCCAAAGGGAGAAAACTCGGGGCCAAGCGCTCAGCCTCAAGCGAAAGCAGAATCTCGCAGTAGACAGGGGCAAGTTGACGGAGAATCATATGACGATTGCGTGGTTCGTCTGAACTTTGCTACACGAAGCGACAATTCTGGATATTTAAAACAGCACCTTTCAGAGCTTATTGCTCGCCAATGCCACCAAACCTTTTCCAATTCGGGAGAAAGAAAGGCGAGGCGGTCAACGCGGCCGACAGTGGATGCTGATCCTATCGTTGGGATAAAAGAAGTAAGTTACTATGTTTTCAAGTCCGACGTTACAACCTCGACTGACATTTGCGCTAGAATTGAACACAACAGCTCAAAAATATTTGAGATAATGAGAAAGTCGGGCGGGTCTTCGAAGCTGGAACTTGCTCGAGCAGGTGCGATTTGCGGTCCCTCTGGATTGATCGGCATGGAAAACGGGTGCCATGAAATTTCTCTTAGCAACGGTAAACTCTTTTGCAAACTGGGAGCAACGGTTCGAGAACTTGATAAAGATGGCTACCCCGCTGATCTAGATCCCGAAGCCCTAAGGCTTGTGCCAGAAGACTCACAAGCCTTGAAACTCCAAAAGACCTTGGCAAGCTTTGCTCTAGATTCCTGTCGGATTCGTGGTGGCCTACGTAGCGATGTGGCGATGCAAGTGGCTCAGTGCTTCGTCCAGACAGATTTTTGGACCGCTGATCGTCAATATTCGGGATTGGCCGGTGGTGAAAATATAGCGGGCACTGGAACTGGTTTGGCTATGGCATGTACACGCGCTAAAGGCATCGAATGTTCGCGCAATTTCATGCGAGCGGGGGTCCATCTTTCTATGCCAGATCGAATTCGACTCATTGAGGATGACGGGAAATATCAGTTCCAAGGATATGGTGCTGGAGCATCAACAGTATTCATTGCGCCAGGTGTTCGGGCCTCAATTCAAGTTAATGGGCATTCCCAAGTTTTCTACTCCAATCGAAAAAATCTGGTCGCTTGCAGCAGTAATTTCAGTGGCTGTACATCAATGGGCGCGGGCGAACGCGATTAAGATTTAGAGGTCCCTCACATTCGCTTTAATTGCTGCTGGTCGACCTCTTGCAATTTAGGTAAGAGGCGACGCTATTAACTAATCTATTCGCCCCTTTGGCTGGCTTTGAGGACACTTTGCGCGCTTTGTGCCTTTTCATGACTATATGGCTTTGGACAGGGGCGTCTTTGGCTGGTCCGGCGGACGGCAAGGACACCCGCAAATTCACGCTGGAAAAAGGGCGGGTGGTCGTGGTTGAAATGCGAAAGCCACTTAATACAAAGCTCCCTACTTTGCTTTTTTTGCCGGGCCTCGATGAAAAAATCCCGTTAAGTCATGCCACGCTGGGCGCACTGTCCGATCAGGGTTTTGGCGTTGTTTCCATGAGCTTTAGCACTCACCCCCCCTCGGTGGCCGCACTAGGTGCGGACGAAGTTCCCTTCTTTCGTATACGGCCATTTACCGTTCAAGATTTCGCGTGGGAAGTGGAAGAGCTAGCGAAGGTTTTACGCAAAAGGAAGGGTTTCAAAGATTTGATTCCCGTTTCCCTTTCGTTTTCGGCCGCGCCAAGCGCTTACCTTAGAAGCTTTCCCCTTATTATTGAAACTGTGCCCCTGACTTCATCGGAATCAGCTAATCCGAAAGGTGAAAATTATCGGGCTTTGCTAAAAAACTTCAACGCCTTCAACTTTTTCGGTGGGGCCGAAGCCGTTCGCCGAGGTATGGACGCGTCCTATCGCAATTTTTGGTCCTCTGAAGTCGACGAAGACTTAAGAGAGAACGGCTGGCCAGAAAATCGTCGCGAAGATATGCTTGAGGGCTATCTGTCCATGAGCCGCGCGGTCGAGGGCTTTGACGTCGAAGCCGTAGACCTTCCCAAAAATGTGGAACGCCTATTTTTAATCGCGGGCAAAGAAGATTTACTGATGAAACGGCACCAAATTGAAACCGTTCAGCGTTTGCAAAAGGCGGGTTACCGCGTATCAATGGAAGAGCTGATCGAGGCCGAGCACTTGATCATGAGAACCAAAGACGGATACGTGGCAGCAATCGCAAAGGCTGCACTTAACTTCAATTGTCAGCAATCATTGAAAGCTCGGTAACACTTAGAATATTTTTTCCCGAATGGTCCAGAAATGCTTTTTTTTGCGCGCAATCACAAATAGCGGCGGACGGTAGCGATCTTTCAGCGCCAACACATCATCTACGGTATGAACGTCGAGATTGAGCTCCGGTACTCTCAAATGCATGCGTGCAAAACTTAGGTAAAAGGCGTGGCGTTTTTCTTTAGAATCCAAATAATAGAATTCTCGCAAGACGTTGGCGTCGGCGTCGAAGTACTGAATTTCTAAACGGTCATTGCCTTTTTTGTCGTGCGATTTCTTGAAAGCCATCGAATCGACGCGCATGACGTGCGCGTCTTTTAGGGCCATGGCTTCCTTTAACTTCTTGTCATTGTCGACCAGCAAATTCTGGCAATGCTTGCATTGACGAGCGGCGATGTCGTTTTCGCCGTCGCATTTGTCGCAGCGTTTGAAGCGAAATAGAAAACCGCAATCGACGATTTGTTGAGTTAACGGATCTTCGAAGCCCGCCTTACATTTTCGCCCGAAATGCTCTTCTATAAAGCCGTCTGCGTTGACGATCCCCCAAAAGGGATTGTTTACCCCGCATTTTGGGCATGACACTTCGACGATCACGGCGTTCGAAACGGGACGATCTTCTTCGATCGCGGGTGAGAAAATATCGTGATCTTGCCCGGTGTAGTCTAAAATCAGACAGTCGGTTTTGCCGGGCGATAATCGCAAGCCGCGACCGACGATTTGCTGATACAGGCTGTCGGATTCGGTCGGGCGCAAGATCGCGATCACGTCCACGTGGGGTGCGTCGAAGCCTGTGGTCAGCACCGAAACATTCACTAGATATTTAAGCTTTCGCGATTTGAACGCCGCGATCGTATCTTCGCGTTCTTGTGATTCGGTGTCGCCAATCACTAGAGCTGAAACGAAAGGTGGTAAGGAGCGCATAATTTCTTTTGCGTGATTCACGCTGGAGGTGAAGATCATTACGCCGTGCCGATCCTTCGACATATCCACGATGTTTTGGATGATTACGGGGGTGATCCGCTTTTGATCCTTCAATAATTGTTCAATTTGCGAGAGCACGAACGAAGTGCCGTTTAAGCGCAGGCTTGAAAAATCATAGCAAGCCACCGGTGAATCAATTCGGATAGGCGCGGTCAGGTAGCCGTTCTCGATCATGTATCTTGTGGTGAGCTCAAAGACACATTTTTTGAAAAACCGGCGCTCGGTCGTGCGCTGAAGTTTTTTTTGCGCGTGGTATTCATAGATCCAGCCGAGGCCCAAGCGGTAAGGGGTGGCGGTCAATCCAAGAATGCATAAAGTGGGATTTGCACTTTGCAATTTGGCGAGGGCATGGTGGTATTGGGTCTCTCCTTCAAGTGCCACTCGGTGGCACTCATCAATCACTACGAGGGAGAAGTTTTCGAAGAATGAATCGGGCGCGCGGGCCACCGATTGAATGCTGCCAAAAATAATTTTCTGCGCGAAGTCTTTGCGCTCCAGCCCTGCCGAAAAAATTCCGGCATCTTTGTCGAAGGCTAAGTATTTGACGTAGTTCTGTTCCACCAGTTCGCGGACGTGGGCTAAAACCAAGACGCGGCCGCGCGCCAGGCGAGCCAATTCGGCGATCACCAAGCTCTTTCCCGCGCCGGTCGGCAGAACAATAACGGCCGGACTACGTTCGCGGCGGAAATGATCTAAGGCGGTTTGGACCGCTTGGTTTTGGTAGGGGCGAAGCGTATACACTCGGGAGAATATAATCGGTTTTTTTGACCTAGGCTACCTACGCCAATCGGGTGGGACGATGAAGACCCCAAGTCGGTATTTTTTCTGGCGGAAGCTGGACATTCCGGCCAGGATCGCGACCCCGAAAACCTGTCCAGCTTGATTCACTCCGGGGCCACCGCTGTTGCCTGGCACGACATCCACCGAAGTGTCGATCAGTGGCGGGCGCGTCCCCGCGTAGGGGCGACCACGTGAGATGCGCTGATCTTTGCCAGTGGCGTTTGGACCCGTGGTGCGCTCGCTT
>JBEIHA010000118.1:0-8762 GCA_040381635.1 Pseudobdellovibrionaceae bacterium | reverse complement strand
ATTCCCGTTGGCTGACTATTTGGACCCCGAAGGAAACTGGACCTTTTACGTTCCCGACGCCCCTCTGGAAGTGCCGATCGGCCCGCAGTGGATGGGGCGCGGTTGGTTCCCGATCTCTCTCCGTGACCTTGAAGTCGGCGTCGACTTCACTCAAGTGCGCCCGCCGGGCCTGGATCAATCGACCAATGCGGTCAGCGATTTAATCTTTCATTTGAATTCCAAAAAATTGGTGCTGGGCGGATTTAGTCAGGGCGCTATGGTCGCCACCGAAATTGCTCTCACTCAACCCGACGACGTCGCGGGATTGATTCTTCTATCGGGCACTTTGCTGGATGAACCGGGCTGGAAGAAAAAGGCCTCGGCTTTAAAGGGTAAAAAAATCCTACAGAGCCATGGCCAGAACGATCAGGTGATTCCGTTTGCTTCGAGCCAGCGTTTGTATGAACTCCTAAAAAGCGGTGGCGCCGAAATCGAATGGATCCCTTTCGGCGGTGCCCATGAAATCCCGGTGCCGGTTTTGAAGCGCGCCCAGGCTTTCCTTAAATCAATTTAGTCTATGATTTTATGCGCTGTTTAAATCCTGGAATAGAGACGCTGCGGCATTCAGTTGATTATCAGGTGAAACATAAACAATGTTTGGCTAGCCGTAGCCCCCTAAGGACAATCGTAAGCGATTCCCGTCACCGAAGTCCCCATGGAAGAATACTCTTTCACCTGAACGTAATTCGCACCCTTATCGGCCGCTTCCTTTTTCAGATCTTCCAGCGCTTGCTCTTGGGTGCCCTTCGCGGAAATAGTGGTGCCGGTGATCGTGCCAACTTCGCGGCATTCGCCGCCTGCGGCTTCACGACTGGCCTGAACGTCTTTGGAATCCGCCAGAAGTGAGCGTGAGCGGCAACCACAAATGGCCAAGATCGCGAGTGTTACCGTTATTATTTTCAACATAGTTATCCTCCGCAAAAACAAAATCATCCCGCAACATTTTGGGGCAGTCAAAGAAGGCGGAAAAGTGCCGCCCTCGGCCACTAAGCCTTGCCCGCGATATTTAGGCCCCGGACCATAACGGAAGGGCTAACGATATTCCCGGTGGGCTGAAGCACGTCATTCCCCACGGCCTCCACGCTCCTTAAGAGTTCCAAAATATTTCCGGACATTAAAAAATCTTTTAAGGGACGCACCCGCTTACCGTTTTCAAACAATTGGCCCTCGATGGGAATTGAAAAATCCCCCGACGTCGCACGAAATCCAGCCATACCCATGATATCGGTCACCAAGATCACTTTGCTATCGGCGTTCAGCAGGGAATCCAGCGAAGCGGTCCCGGGCTTCACCACCACGTTTGTCGCGCCAACGTCCAGATCGCTGGAGGGAGCGCGGTCGGCGCTCGCGGTATGCGCCAGCTTTAGTTTGCGCGCCAGAACAGAATTGGTGAGGAAGGCATTTACTTTCCCCTCTTCGACCAACACCGTTTTTTGCGAAGGATAGCCCTCGTCATCGAAGGGCCGGCTCGAAGCGCCGTGTTTAAAGAAAGGATCGTCCGTCAATGTCAGTTGGCCAGAAAAAATCTTCTGTCCCAATTTACCCACCAGCGGCGAGGTCTTATCGTCGATCGACTTCGCGCTGAAATAATCGGTGATCATTCCGATCAAAGTTTCACTGACGCGATTTTCGAAAACGACCGTGTAGCGGCCTGTACTGGGACGATCGGCGCCCATGCGTTCTAAAGTTTTTCGCGCGGCCACTTCGGCCACTCGCGCGCCGTCCAGATTTTCGAAACCATGGTGAGTTTCGTATTCGCCCGCCATCACCGAATTTTCACCATCCTTAGCTAAACATTTGGCATAGGCATAGCAGACATTCATTTTGTATGATCCGCGCAAACCTTTTGAATTCGCGATCCACATTTGCTGATGTCCGTCGCCGTAGCGGGCGTAAGCGACGTTGGTGATGCGCTTGTCATAGGCCAAAGCCGCGGTCTCGAGCTTTTCGGCCTGTAGGATCTTGTCCGCCATCGGCACGGATTCTAGCGCGGGATTAAAAAGTTCTTTCATTTCGGGGAGCTGGTTGGAAGTGTGAAGCTCGTAAATCCAATCGCGATGGATCATCTTCGCGTTGGCACGAGCTTCATCAAGAATATTGTCTAAACTGTCCCGGTCCAGACTTTCGCTGTAAGCGACCCCTTCATTTTTACCATGGATCAAACGAACACCGATGGTTCGGGTCTCGCTAAAAGAAAATTGATCCATCTTACGGCTATTGAAGGAAATAGCCGTCGAACTGCGCTGGGCGGCCAAAACTTCTAGATCCAACTTCTGAGCTTTCGCCTTATCCAGCAGATGATCAATAGCCTGATCGACTGAATTGTCGTGCGCGCTCATACTTTACCTCCGACTGTAAGTTTGGAAACCAAGAGCGGCGGCTGCCCCACCGTCACGGGGATCGAGCCGCTGATCGAGCCACAAGTCCCCGGCGCTAATTCTAGCTCGGATCCCACCTTGACGATGCGACTTAAGGTTTCGATCCCTGTGCCAATCAAGCTGGCTCCCTTGATCTGCTCTTCGACGCGGCCATTACGAACGATAAAGGCTTCGTTCACTGCGAAGTTATACGAACCCGTACCCGGGGAGACCGAGCCACCGCCCAAGCTTTTCGCGTAAATTCCGAAGTCAATATCCTTGAGCATTTCATCGAAGCTCGAATTTCCCGCAGCAATGAAGGTGTTGCGCATACGCGAAGTGGGCGCGAAGCGATAATCTTGGCGACGACCACTGCCGGTGATTTTAAAACCAGTTTTGCGCGCCCCCATCTTGTCGACGATGTAGCTTTTCAAAATTCCTTTTTCGATCAGCGTGGTCTTTTGCGTGGGTTCACCTTCGTCGTCGATTTCAAGGCTTCCGTAAGAATTCAAAATTGTGCCGTCGTCGATGGCCGTCACGGATTCGTGCGCGACTTTCTGGCCAAGCTTACCGCAGAAAACAGAGGCGTCTTTCGCTACGGACGTGGTTTCCAAACCATGGCCGCAGGCTTCGTGGAAAATCACGCCGCCGAAGGCGCTATCGATCAGAACAGGCATTTCACCAGCCGGCGCCCATGTGGCGCGCAGGATTCGTAAAGATTGCCCCGCAGCCAACTGGGCAAGCTCTTTGAAATTCACTTTATGCCAGTCGTCGGCGGTGCCCATAAAAGCGGTGCGCTCGTAACCGTATTCTTTGTTTCCGTTTTCTTCCGAGAACACGCGGGCGAAGGCATTTAAATAGGGACGTGCCTCTTGGCGGTGCAGGCCTTCTGAATTCATGATCTGGACGTTCTTAAAAGTTTCGGCCACTTCGGCATGCACTTGCGTGACCAACGTAGAAAACCCACGCGCCGTTTCGTCCATCAAGCGCAGGCTGTTCCACTGCATTTCGGTGCCGGTGGTTTTGATCGGAGTGTAACTTCCGAAGCTTTGAAATTTTTCGTTTGCGATGGCTTTTTGCCGATGCGCGGATTTCATCGCCTCGGAAGCTTGGCGGGCGGCGCGAATTAAACCCTGTTCGGATAAGTCGTTGGTGTACGTGTAGATTTGTTCGGTGCCCGAAAAAAGCCGAAGACCTAAACCCAAAGTGTGACCCGAAATCGCTTTTTCAGGTTTACCATCTAAAAAAGAAAACTGACGTTTACGAGTGTCTTCGACGTAGACTTCGGCGAAATCCGCACCTTGGCTAAGAGCAGCGTCGATGACCTTTTCAAGAATGTGATCGGGGATCAGCATGATAAATTCCTTTTCAAAAGATATACGAAGATATCATATTCAGAATACGAAATGCCATTGATTGATAAATGCCACGTCCGGAGCGTTATTGACGTAGAGATTCTCACCGCGACGGTCTTTGTCGCCCGTGCCCCAGTCCTCGACAAAAAGGAAATTCGCTTGGCTTCCTAATCCCCAGCGGTAACGAAAGCCAATCGATTGCGAACCGCGCCAGGCCGTAAGAGCATTCCAACCCGAGGCCAGGCGTTCGACGCTCTGTTCTTTCGGCGTACTGTAGTTGTATTGATATTCAAGATGCTCTTTCCTCAGGTAAGGCGATTCAGTTCGCCCTTGAAGAATCAATCCCCAATTGGGCCCTAACGCCAGATCAAAGCTGAGTTCGTACATCTGTTGCCAATCTCGGCGCGGCCAACCGGCGAAGTTTTCGTTGGCGCCTAGTTTCGAAACTGCGGCGGTGGCCCATACGCCGCTGAATTTTCCTATTGGAATTCCTAGGTGCGCCAACCCCGAGTAATCATTGGTGCCCGAACTTAGACCAAACTTGCGTGCCTGCATCGGAAACTTCGCTTGCGCCGATATTGCGAAACCGCAATTGCAAACACCTGGGGTCGGGCTGTTCCATTGCAAGGGCCAGAATTTTAGTTTTACCTTGGTGGCCCCAACACCTTGAGCCTTTTCGGTGGCCATTTGATTCACGCCGTCTTTTTGAATCACGTACGAATTGTCGAAGTCTTCGTTTAAGTGGCGCAAAAAACGGTCGCTTTGAATGAGCTGGTGAAACTGATCAATGAAGTCATCCAAAAACCCACCGTTGCGATTCGCATAGGGAAGTTCCACCGTCGCCGCGAATAACGGAGTGATCTGCGCTCCCATTTCCAATATCGCCGAACTCTGTTCGAAGTCCGCCTTGTACGTATAAAGCGCATTGTTTCGCTTATCGCGGAAGTTGGCTTGCATGTTCCAAACATTGGCATGGTTGATTTCTAAATTGGTCCAAGCGTCACCGGCCCATCCCGGCATTTCACCTACGGGAAGAAGATGCATCCAGCCGACCGGGTTGGCGTTGCGGTAACTCGAACGTATGGCGTGCGAAGGGAGGGACGTCCCCAGAACCATAAACAGGACCGATACGATAAAGGCACGCCAAAGCATGCCCTTAGTTTCGCAAATTATTAGAGGTTATCGTAGGAAACTTTGACGATCCTGGACAGCGGTTTAGCCTGGCAAGTGAGCGATTCGCACTTCTTAATATTGTCTTCCATCAGAATGCCCGGGTCTTCTTGGTAAACCCGGCCCTCTACGATCTTTCCCATGCAGGCCATGCACGCGCCGTCCATGCAGGAGTAAGGAGGTTGCAAACCAGCCTCGAGCAAGGTCTCTAAGATATTTTGTCCCAGCTTGGCCGCGACTTCGGTCGTTTCGCCGTTGAGTTCACAAATAATTTTTTCGGGGCTTTCGTTTGAATCTGCTGGGCCGATCAAAGTCCAGTTGCTCTCCACCTTCACGCCAGACACCGCCGGTGGTTTATGAAAGTCGATGCCAAAGTCTTCGATGCGGATCAAATCTTTATTCGCACCGTTTTCAATCAGACTGTTCTTCACCGTTTGCATAAATTCCGTCGGTCCGCACAAATAATACTCGCGCGCGGTGGGTCCACTGGCCGGCATGTCGATCACTTCGCTGATGAGTGCGTGTGAGACTCGGCCACTGTGACCCGTCCAATCGGACCCCGGCTTGGTCAGCGTATGAATCACATCCATGCGAGTGGCGTAGTCCTTAGCCCATTGATCAAGCTCTTTGCGGTAGATGATCGATTCTTCGTTGCGGTTGCAGAAAACCAGCGTCACGTGATTCATCGACGACGCTTTCAAAACCGTTTTCATGATCGAGAAAATGGGTGTGATCCCGCTGCCGGCTGCGAAAAGATAGTAATGTGTACCGCGTGGTTCTAGCGAGGGCTTAAAGAACTGACCGGCCGGAGGCGTGGTCGCCAGCACGTCACCTTGCCTAATATCCTGGCAAAGAAAAGTAGAGCCTCGTCCATTCGGCACCATCTTAACGGTGACTTTGAATTCCGTGTCGACCAAGGGTGAACTGGAAAGCGAATAGCTGCGGTTCAAGCGTTCACCGTTGACAGTCAGAAAGAAAGTCACGAACTGTCCCGCGGTGTAAGTGAACTGTTTCTTCAATCCGTCGGGAATTTCGAGCACCAAGGAAACGGCTTCCGGCGTTTCTTGTATGCGCTTCAAAACTTTTAAGGGCTTGGTTAGTAAATCTATATTCATCGACATAGGTGCATCTCCGCCACGATTCTTGCCGGTCCCTTCAAATAGGGATAGCCGTTGTTCCATACCACGCTTAGCGTGCCGCCGGGAACCTGAACTTCCACTCTCTGACCTTCTTCACCGCGCAAAACGGAATGGGCACTGGCCACGGCGCCGGTTCCGCAGGACAAAGTGAAGTCCTCAACCCCACGTTCGAAGGTCAGGCTGCTGACTTTATGATTTGAGATCAAACGCACAAACGTTACGTTCGTGCCGTATTTGATAAATGAAGGTTGGCGTTTGATTTCGAGCGCGAATTCGCGCAAGCGCTGTCGATTTTCTAGATTGGGTACGCGCACGACCGCGTGCGGGACTCCCGCTCGAACGAAATCGTAATTGAGCTTCGCGCCCTTCCATTCGATCAATTGATTCCACTGGTTTTCAGCGACTTTCGGCAAGCGCACTTCCACGCTGTCTGCGGATTTCACCGTAGCTAGAACCTCGCCTAAGCTCGAGCGAAATTTCAGCGACTTTTTTTTCAACGCTTGGCTGGCGTAGAGGCTTACGGCGCGTGCGGCATTGCCGCACATTTCGGCCGCACTGCCGTCCGAGTTGTAGAAATCCCAGGCGAAATCGAGTTCGTGGTCTTCCTCCAGAAATACCATCCCGTCGGCGCCCAGGCCCTCTTGCCGGTGACACCACTCGCGCACCCATTTGGCGCGCGCTTTTTTTGACCATTCTTTTTTCCAAAGGCCACGGTTTTTGGACTTCATCAGGTCGATCAACAGAAAGTCGTTTCCAGTGGCCGATATTTTAACAATGGGGAGATGGGACAATTTCATGGGCATGTCGTACGGTTATCGCTAAAAGCGCCCTCGGCGCCAAGCCCTTTTAGGGATCTGCGCGAGTCACGGCGTAGACAGTCTAAGCCACCAATATCTCAGGGTTTTACGGCCCGGCTCCAGGGCTGTGCAAGGCTTAGGCAACTCACGCTGATCAGGGACACGGCGGGATACGAAATTCACCAATAAGTTCAGATATTTAACTGTAGGCTCTCGGGTGGCGTGGTCCTTGTAATTGAAAGAGTTAAGGAGGATACCGTGCGCCTATTGATCGCCCTAGTTGTGCTGTTCACGTTACAGCTTGCTGCTCAAGCACAGGAATCCGCCGATCTTTCGAGCTCGGCCTCACCTCCTAAAAGTTGGCCGAAGGGTCGCGATATGTTCGTGAATCCCCGAAATGAGGCCACGGTGAAAGCCATGATTGATGAGTTGTTGAGGGAGAAACGCTCTCCCGCCCCTGTTTCGGAAGAAAATCCCTCTGATTCCAATGCCTTAGATTAGAGTCGTCCGCGAGTAATCTTTACGCTGTGGATTTGCGGCCTGCGTCAGTACACTCCCGGGAATGCAAAACCAACGAAACCCTGACCTTAGTGGCAAGCTCCTCCGCAATCTTTTCCGTGCTCTATTTTTGGGCGGTTCTTGTTTGATTGTGATGTCCGCCTGCTCGTTGAAAAAGACCGCCGAGGACACCGCCAAGACCACCAAGGAAATGAATGAAACAACGAAGGATCTGAAGGATCTCACGCTCTCGCTCGGATCCAATGTGACCTACAAAGAGTCGCATGCCACGATGGTGATTCACCTGGATCGCTTGTTTCAAGAAACAGCCGCCCACCACAAGGGAGTGGCGGATTCCGTATGGCAATTTTTCTTCGGAAAGAATGAAGAACCCGATCTTTTCGCCGATGCTGCTTTCACGATTTTGGCGATGCATTTTCAATTTTGGGAAGGGCAGTATGATCAAGACATCAATGAACTTGATAAGCGTTTGGAACTGGGCGCTGAACTTCTGTTTGACCGTTTGTTCAAACACATTCCTCGTAACCCTAAGGTCGACGTAGCTCGGCCCGATCTTTCTTACCGTGGTATGGCGGCTCTAGGCGCAAAGATGGATGAGGTCGATCGTCGTTACGAGCGTGGCCTCGTACGCCGTGGGCTTCCGCATATGACGTTTTATGATTACGTCGTACAAGCTCTGCGTAATCGCGACGCCCTGGCGCGATCCGAAGCTCTTCCGCGGGCCGCGGCCAAGATTCTGCAGTGGGAACCCGAGGCCGTTTATCTGCTACAGCTGCGGCATAATATTTTACCGGTGATGGTCTTGGCACGGCTGACGGACTTCCAAGACCGCAAAGATATGAGGCGTCTATGGATGTGGTGGAGCGGTCAAAAGGTGGATCTGTCAAAGATCAATCCCGAGCAATTGAAAGAGTGGACGCTTTGGCTGAAGAAAGCCAAGCAAACGCGCAAGGATTTACGAGAGATTGGGATTGAGCCTCAGTACAATTCAATGTTCAACGAACTTCTTGAGGGCGTGGACTTCGGCCAAAAAGAAATTATGGCGAAGACCAATCCGAATGCTCGCGAAATGATCCTTCGCGATTTTGCCGCCGCTTACATGAGCGTGGTTAAAGAAGCCAGGCCTAAAGCACCTTAGCCAAGAGTGTGATCGTCAAAGCATTGCGAAAAATCAAAGCCCGAGTTCAACTCTTGCGGCGTCGCTTGCAGCAGCTTTTCCGAAGGCAGCGGTCGGATAATTTCGGCTTTGATATGGATCACACCGGCGGCCTTCTGCAATTTGCCGTACACGTGCAGCAGCGGATGATGAATTACCACCAGACGAAATTCTTCGTACACCTTGGGCATTAAAATAATATTGAAAACACCGGTCTCGTCCTCAAGCGT
>JBEIHA010000117.1:0-8878 GCA_040381635.1 Pseudobdellovibrionaceae bacterium | reverse complement strand
GATCAGAACCCTGACCATCTTTAGCTGGTTAGGCTTCAATTTTGGTAAGAGGTCTGTGACAATGTCCAAATCGCTGACTTCTTGCCTTTTCTCACGAACCAATTCGCCAAAATACTTTGTACCTATGTCCCCATATAATTCTAAAAATCGTAAAAGGGCCTCGCCTCGCGGTGGATCTGTTCTGCCTTTTTCAATTTGGCAAACATAGGAGTTGGTTACCCCAACCTTCTTTGCGACTTGGGTGATTGAAAGTTTATGTTTTAAGCGTAGATCCTTCAATACCCGCGCTTCATCAGTCATTATAATTCGATTCGATCTTGAAATATCCATTTTTTACTACCAATTTTGCTGTCAAAATTACTACATATTTACTTAATATGTAGTGGAACAACTGTTAGGTCAACTTTCGGGTCAACTTCTTTTGGGAATAATTAGGATGGTTTGGGATAAAAGTTGAAGCTAAAAAGCAAATCAAGATGTTGAATTTACCTATGAAAAACGATGTTTTTGGAATGAATAGGAACTTACGGGATGATTTCCGTAAGTTCCTGAAATGTCAGTGGGGTAAAATGGTGGAGGCGGAGGGAATCGAACCCTCGTCCGTAAGAGATCCGCATTCAGGCGGGCTACATGCTTAGTCGTTGATTTAACTTGAGAGAAGGGGCGCGCAACGACACGCTCCCCTTAACCCGTCCCTCAGCTTTTTTAAATCGCGGCCCCTGAAGAAAACAAACCGCAATCGATCTGACTAAAGTGACGACTTACCCATACCATCAGCGAATATCGGGTTCATCGAAGCTACACTAGAAAACTAGGCAGCAAGTTGTTGATAGTCGTTGCCGAATATCAGGTTGAACGTTTTTACGAGGACCTCGTCCGCCTCGGCATGCTCCTGAAGTTTCACTGCCCACGTCGAAACCATGTCGCCCCCGTGAGATCAAAACTTCGAACCTTTGAAATCTACATGAAACGGGCATGGATAGCTAGCCGTCAGTAACACGCCCGAGACCCAGTAAGGCTTTCATGCGCTAGGGTACGGCGCGCCTAGGCCACTAGGGTACGGCGCGCCTAGGCCATAAACCAGAGCATGGCTGCACTGCGAACCGTCCACAAAACGGTCCTGGGCCAATTGGTCCAAACTAGGCGGGCGGCTAGGGCTTGGGTGGGGGCGGCGGCCAACTGGTTGTGAATGGGTACGCTTAAAAAGGCGGTGGCTAGCCAAATCAAAACCAAACCTGCCAAATTGAACTTCCAAAATAAATCGGGCGACTTGGCCACTAACAATACCGCTAACGCAAGCTCGGCCGCCATGACCGGTAAAACAATCCAGGTGATCGCTTGCGAATGAAACGCATGGAAGGCCCCGAACTTTTGATCATCGACGTAAGCGAACGAAGGATAGTGCACCAGCTGCACCATCCAGATCAGTCCAGTCATAAAAAAGCAGCACGCGGCCTCAAATAAAATCAGTTTATTCAAAAACTTAGCCCGCAGTGAATTCAAACTGGCAGTTGGTCTTTACCGAATTTAAGATAAAACCAGACTTTGAAGCCCGCTGGGCCAACATCATCGCCCGTTCGGGATTCGATGCGCCGTGAATGTGCGCGGTCAGAAAGAAGTCCTTCATCACCGGCTTTTTGTTTTCATCCAAATCCACCACTAAACGAGAATCCACTTCGAGCTTTTCGAACGTCACTTTCGAGTGCTCGCAGTAAACTTTGAACGTGGCAACGAAACAGTTGGTCAAGGCTTGGTTGTACAGATCTTCGGGGCTGAAGCCGCCGCCGGGCCCGTCGAATTCCGGCGGTACGGCCACCTGATTTTGGTGATCGCCCGCGCGGGAATTCCAGGAATGGGCGACTCCCCCGACACTTTCGGTGCGGGCGTTGAATTCGATGGGGTATGCGATCATTGGGTCTCCTTGGGGTTGATGGCATTGAAATGTTGGTCTTCGCTGACGCTTGAGAGGAAGACGCGAAGTAGGCCTTCGGCTGAAGAAATCAAATTAGAAACAATATAGATTTTTTCTTGAGAGAGGGCGTTTTTCTCTAAATCAACCGAGCTCATTTTCAGCATCCCATCCACCGCCGCACCCGCGGCGCGAAGCATGGCGGTTTCACGGGCGCGCAAAACTTTAGTGATCACGCTCATTAAGTCGGGATTCGTATCGAAGTAAACTGAACCGTGTTTACCCGTATGGGATTCTTGAATAACGTCGTGCCGAAGCAAATCGCGAACGGCTAAGCTGACTAGGGCTTTCGAAACCTTCAGACGTTGAATTAGCTCTTGCGAGTCTAAAGGACGGTCCGCCGTAAACAGATGGGCCCAGATCCGTCCGTGAATCTTTTTGAAGCCCCAATACTGCATGAAACCACCCGCCGCGTCTTCCAGGCGTTTCAATTCGGGCGGTGGTTTGTAGCTCTTCTTCGCCATATTCGCTTTCGGATTTTGTGGCTTGTAAAGTTGTTCATCAAACACTAAACTACTATTCATGGGAACGGAATCGGTTTTATGACCACTGTGTATTATGACGGGCTATGCCTCCTCTGCTCGCGCGAGATCGATCACTACCGTAAACAAAAAGGCAGTGAGGATCTACGCTTCATGGATATTACGGGCGCAAGCTTTGACGCCTTGGCTGAAGGCGTAGATCCGGTTCAGGTGCACAAAGTGATGCACGTGCGCACCAAGAACGGCACACTTGCCACGGGCGTGAACGCGTTTATCGAAATTTGGAAGGTCCTACCGAAATACAACTGGGCCGCAAAACTGGCCGTGCGACCCTTGCCGAGCTTAGTTCTCAAAGTGGGATATGAAGCTTTTGCGGCGATCAGGCCGTTTCTCCCCCGCAAGAAGGCCAACTGTGAGACTAGTCCTTACTGTGAGACAAGATAAGCCGCTTTGGCATTGATCTCGCCTGAAGTTTCCGTCACGCTTAAGGTATTGGGGTACCCGCGTTCATATGAAAGCGAATCAAAAAAAACAAGCGGGCTTCACCATCATTGAAGTGGTGATCGTCGCGGCCATCATCGGGATTCTGGGCGCGATGGGCGCCACCGCTTACCAAAAATTTAGCGCGAAAGCCAAACAGCGCCAGGGGAAGTTGTATTTATCGAACGCTTATCTAGCGCAACGTACATTTTTCGCGGAACATTTTTCGTTCACGCAATGTTTGCGTCAGATCAAAGGTTTCCCAGGTGATCCCGACAGAAACGGACCCGCGGGAGCCAATCGCCCCTATTTGGTTGGATTTATAAACGGTAACGGTGCGGCAACTTGTGGCCCCGGAGCGAATCAAAGCTGCTATGCCTTCGCTTTCTCGCCGGCTGCTGTTCTATGCGACTGCGGCGCGGGTGGACCGGGCGGCAGTAACGACTGCACAGCCGACGCCACTATTCGAACGGCGGCGCCTGCGGCCAGCGCTTACGTTTGGCAGGCAAGCCAGACGACATTCCGAATTGGAGTTGCCGGCTTCATTAGCGACAATCCAAACGCGGATATCTGGACGATGGACCAAGACAAGCAACTGGTTATGATCCAGGACGGCTTGTGACCCATTTCTTGAATTCTGCATTCAGATCTTTAATCCCGCAATACGTGTCCAAGTAAATATCTATATTTTTTCCCACACTTAATCGCAACAGATTTTCCATATCACATTTCTTAGCGATCATCTCAGTCAGCGCTTGCGACGCCTGATAGTGGTAGCGAGGATTGCGCACGAGTCCCGTGAACGGATGGGATAGCGCGCGCACATCCTTCGGGAACGGCTGTTTGGCAAGCCAACCGTAATCCACCTTACCGTGCTTCGCCAGATAATTGGCTAAGCCCTCTTCCACCCACGGCGGTATGGCTTCTTTGTACTTCTGGCCCAAAATGATGTGCACCAGTTCGTGCCCGAAGACCGAATCGAAATCTTTGTCCGTGACCGATGGACCAAGGTGAATTTGATTTTTCGATTTATTCGCTACCGCTTGCACGCCTAAGCCTAAGGAATGTGCAGCTTGAAAGGACTGCTGGTCGGAATAGAATTTGACGTCGATTTTGCGAATGGTCCATTCAAGCTTGGTTTGAATACGGTCGATGACTTTTTCTGCGCGATTGCGCTTTAGCCATTCGGGGGCATTTAGGATCCGCGCCGAATTGGTTTCGATATCGTGCGCGGATGCGTGGGCGGACACGGTCAAGAGGGCAGCCAGGATGATGTGGATCACCCGGCAATTTTGGACCTAATTGAAGATGCTGTCGAGCTCAATTTCGCTGATCGAACGCTTGCCCGCTGTGAAGGCCGACTGTTTTCGCAGCGAAATGCGCGGATAGCATGAACACAAAACATCTTCGTAGCGATCCAAAGTTTGGCGAGTCGACAAGACGCGCGAGCTGCCCATCAGACGTCCATTCTGGTAATGCACCACCAACTCAGAATCGCTAATGCGGTCCAAGCGACTGATGTTCCCCGGAAGAATACCGCCGGCGCGGCTACGAATTTCAAGCAGCGTGGCTTCTTGAGAGTTCGTACCCGTGAAAACATTCAGTAGAGTTTGGATCAAGTTCATTTTCATTACCCCTTGTTGAATCCAGATTACTAAAAGAAGGGAAACACCGCGACTGACAAATCTATCCGATTTGATTCCCTGCCTGAGACATGCGACGACTAGCTATGAGTAAGCCCGCTTAAGGGTCGGTTCTGTCTAAGCTGCTTACTGTTGGAAAAGGAAAGTGATCCATCAACCGCGCCGGCGCCCGCGCGGGTAAAATCACTTCAGCTTAAACAACAACAGATCCTGACGGGTCTTTGAATCCGTCTCCCCCAACACGACCAGCGCCCCATCCGGGTCTTCGACCAAAGCGTAGCCAATGTCATATTCCGGTCCACCTACGGATTTTTCCCAAAGCAGTTTCCCTTTGGGATCGAACTTCACCACCCAGACGTCCCAGCCGCCGTGATTACCGGTGACTTGACCGTCGTGCGACGGCGAACCACCGACCATCGCGAAATTGCCATCTTTCAATTGCAGCATGCCGTAGCCGAGTTCGTAGTTAGATCCACCGAAGCATTGCTGCCATTCTAAATCGCCGTCGGCATTGGTCTTAGCAACCCAGAAATCGAACTCCCCGTGATTGCATTTGATTTGTCCCAGTTCAAAATCATCAAAGGTGTACGAGTAACCGCCGAGCAAAAAACCGCCGTCTTTCGTAGCGACGACACTGTTGCCCCATTCCCAGTCGATGCCACCGTAAGTTTTTGTCCACTTCACTTTGCCGTTGGCATCCAAGCGTGCCGCCAAATAGTCGTACATCCCGTGATTTCCCTTAGCCATTCCGTCTATAGACTCGGTCCGGCCTATCAGGGCCACGTCACCATTCGGGGCTTCGACCAATTGAATCAGAAAATCGTTGCTGGAACCGCCGACGGAACGGCTCCACAATAATTCGCCTTGGCCGTCGATCTTTGCCACCCAGTAATCGTAGCCACAAATGTGATCGGTGACGTCGCCGTCGTTAGAATAACTATTCCCGCCCACGATAAATCCACCATCACGACTGGCTACGAGCGACGTCGCTTGATCGGGTGCTGAACCACCCAATCTGCGTTCCCACTGCACGCGTCCGCGGTTGTCGATACCCACGGCCAAGATGTCATTGTTTTGAGTGGCGGAAAAAACGTAGCCCCGGCCGTCGAGACGCTTGGCGATGGCCGCGCCGACAGTCGGAGATCTACCCAAGGGACCGGAGTATTTTTTCTGCCAGCGCGTTCGACCCTCACCGTCGGTGTTCACGATCCAAGCGCGGTCATCGCTGGTCGAGATCAAAGTGTATCCGCCGCTTCCATCTTGAATCAATGCCTGCGGTGAATCGAGGGGCGATTGATTGCCGCGTCCACCAATTCGCTTGAGCCATGCTAAGCCGGGCGCGCTTCCTGGATTCCGCGGAGAAACTTTTTTGTCGGTCCGCCTCACCGGATTCAATTGCCCGCGCTTTTCTAACTTCTTGCCGCTCCACTCTTTGGGGGACCATTTTACAATCCACGCATCGGTTTTGCCGCCCGCGCGACCGACGTCGCCATCCGTCGACTTCGTGGCAGCGGCGATGGCTACGCCGCCGTCCATTGTCTTGATCAAACCTCCGCCAGGACCAGCCACGTAGTAATCCGAACCTCCAGGGGAGGCTATATCGTAGGCACTGCCGCCGTACGTACGGCTCCACAGCAGCTTGCCTTTGGCGGACACACGAATCGCCCACAAATCAAAGTTGCCGCGATTTTCTGGAACGTCACCGTCGGATGAAACGGAACCACCGGTAACTAGAAAACTGCCATCATCTAAAACCACGGCACCTTGCGCGAAATCATCGACGCTACCGCCGAATATGCGGCTCCATTGACGCTGGCCTTTTGCATTGAGTTTGACCAAGGAGTAGTCGTAATCACCTTTGTTGCCCTTGCCGTCGCCGTCCCACGAAAAAAGATATCCCGAAACCATGACGCCGCCGTCAGCCGTCGCGACGACATTGCTGCCCCAGTCCCACATCGCACCGCCAATCGTGGTTTCCCAAATCAAATCGCCTTGACCTGAAAATTTGACGGCCCAGCCGTCATACTCACCCATAAAATTTTTGACATCGCCGTCAAAAGACTCTGTGCGACCGTAGGCCACGAAGTTTCCATCGGTGGTTTGTGCGATCTGCGACAGATATTCATGATTGGTGCCGCCGAAGGACTTCGACCATTGCACGGCGCCTTTCGCATCTATTCGCGTAATCAAATAATCACGGTGGCCACCCGCGCAGCCACGATGACCACTACCTGCAGAATACGAATCCGCGCCGACTAAAAAACTTCCGTCCTTAAGAGCAACCAGTGCCATTCCTAAATCATCGTGAGATCCACCGTAGGTTTTTTCCCAATCCAACTTTAAGTCCGCCGCGAATTTGAGTACCCAAACGTCCGCATCGTCTTTACGACGATGACCAGCAACCAAAAAACCACCATCTAAAGTATTCACGATCGAAGTAAAGACACCTTTTTCCTTCCATTCCCGAGAATCCACGACAACACCTGAAGCGGACACAAACAAAATCCATGGTTGCGAAAATCCTTTGGTATCGACTTTACCGACGCCCACAAAACTTCCGTCGGCACGCTCCACCAGATTGAAGATGGAATCCTTTTTAGGACCACCAAAAACCGACATCCAAGAAGTCATCGCCGCGGACGAAGCGGCAGACCCCTGCATTAAGCTAACGGCGAGCAAAACCCATATTATTTTCATACGTGCTAACTATCATTCGCGCCCAAACCTGACTAGGGGCCTAAATCAAACTGATGCGCCGCCAAACGCTTAAAACCGACTCCCGTTCCATCCCCAGTCTTCGTCCAAATAGGCCTCAAAGCGCTCGCATTACGGCACTTCGAGGCTGGAGTTCACTTTGCACAGATAGATTCGGTCAGAGTCTATCGACCAAACGCAATGAAGGAGCTCACATGATTCTCAAGACCACTTTAGCCGCAATGATGATTTGCCTCGGAACACTCGCCCATGCGCAAAACGAAGGCCGCTCGACGTTCCCCGCACCAACCCGGCCCTACGCTGCCGATGAATGGCGGACGCACGTGGGCATTCTTGCCGGTTACACCAATGCGGAAGGCGATTACAATTCCGCACTTGGCTATGGCGTCGATTGGGGTGTTCAACCTTATATTCCGTTCGGAATGGGCGTAGAGCTTGCGTCCACCGAAAACGAAGGTGACTTAACACGCACCACGCTGCTTGGCCGCGGCATTTACTAGTGAACGAGTCCGCCCCCGACACCTTCGCCCTGAACGGCGCAATGAAGTACTGGTTCTAAAACCCCGCCTGAAGGCGCGCCGCCAATAAAATGCGGCGCGCCTTTCATTGATCACCCGTTCGTCTAAAAATCCCTGGTCCAACGTCTAGCCCGGGGTACCGAAGAGATGCCTCTCAGCCTATAATCTAGATTGAGGTGCGGATGTTCCTTCTGAAGTTACTTAGCCTATTTTGTTTACTGACCGGGATGCAACAAGTCCAAGCCGGAATATTGTTCGAGCCCTACGTCGGCTACACCATGGGCAATTACAAGGTCACCGGTGCGGCCACCCACCCAGATGTTTCCCAGCAAAATCTGACAACTTCGGGGAGCGTGGACGGTTTTTCCTATGGTGGACGACTGGGTTGGATTTACGGAAGCTTCTTTGTCAGCGGAGAATACCAAGCCGCGCGCGCTCAATTAAAATTAGACGGAGCGAACGAGTCGACGAACTGGATGAACACGTCGATCTTTGGCATTTTGGGTATCGAATTTGCGATGGGTTTACGCGCGTTCGCGGGCATGACCGTAGTCCCGCATGAAAGCGAAATCAGCACCGTCCCGGAGCGCAGCAAATACATCGGTTCAGCGAAGAAAGTGGGCATCGGTTATCGCTACCGCGTGCCCTTTGCCTTGAATGCCGAGTACGTGATGTACGAATTTGAAGAATTTCAAATCGGCACGCTCAAAGGCAAAAGCAAAGAGCGTTTCAATAAGTTCGATTACTCGGCGGTGATTCTGTCGATCAGTTTTCCTTTCGAAATATAAATGCACGGCAACAAAAACACGTGGAATTTAGCTCGTCTGAAAAGACTGAGATCAACTCCCTTTGATCTGAAGCGGGCCCCGAATTTGCTCTCACTTGATTCCAGAGTTTCACAACAAGAAAGAGGAGGAACTCATGGCCGACCAAATGAACAAGAGTCAGGAATCAGATTTCAATCGCAAAGACAGCGCTAGCAAGTCCATGCCTAGCCACGATTTGGAAAAGAGCGCGCGCACCACAAGCGGACAGCGCGATACTGAACGAAGCAGCAGCGGCACTTCTGAT
>JBEIHA010000116.1:0-8911 GCA_040381635.1 Pseudobdellovibrionaceae bacterium | reverse complement strand
CGATCCTGTGCCTTAGCGGTTGCGACTGTCCACTGGACCAAGCGATTAAGAGCAAAGTTTCATTCGCACTTAATCACCTTTTCATTTCCCTTGACGTGATGGGCCAAAGCTCTCATCCTTTTGGTATACAGGGGCATCATGACGAAACACCTGGCCGCTCTTTTTCTCGTGTTGTTCACCACTCATGCTCAGGCAAACGTGGTGGGCGCCGACACTCAAAACTTCAACCCGACCAACGATGGACTGGATTTTGTCACCGTTCATTCCAGCGAAACGCTCACCCCTGGACTTTTGAACTTCGGTTTGTTTTTGAATTACGCGGTCAACAGTTTGCCCAATTACGAAGACGCCACAACGCAAACGCGCACCAATTTTTCGGATAGCTTGTTTTCCGCGGACCTAAATTTCGGAGTCGGCCTCGCTCGTAATTGGGAAGCCGGCCTTAGCATGCCGATGTTGCTCTCCCAAAGTGTGAGCAGTGATGCCACCGCCTACCGCGGGGAGTTTGCTGAAAACGGAATCACCGAATTTCGCGCGATGAGCAAGTATCGCGTTTACGGTGACAACGAAGGCGGCGTCGCCGCGGTCGTCAGCGCGAACTTCAACCAAATTGAAGACAATCCTTTCTTAGGTCAGGGCGCGGGACCCACGTTCAATTTCGAACTTGCGGTCGACCACACGTTCGGTCTGTTCGCGGCCGGTGTAAATTTAGGCTATCGCTTACGCCAGCCCGGCAAACAGATCCTGGGCGTGCCGATCACGCCCATTGGCGACCAAGTGATTGCCTCGGGGGCCGTGAGTTATCTGGTCACTAGCATAGACACGAAAATCATCGCCGAATTGTTCGGTAACGTACCGACCGAAGAAGGTGTTTATATTTCGGATCGCGACGACAGCTCGCTGGAATTTTTGCTCGGCGCCAAACACGATATCACCAGGTCCATCGCTTTGCACGCCGGTGCCGGAACCGAAGTGATTCACGGCACCTCAAGCCCGGATTGGCGCGTGTACGCGGGGGTGAATTGGGTCATCGGTCCCTTGTTTAGTAAACCGCGCGAGGTGATGGTGCGGGTCGAAGATCAAGAGCTCACTTCCATGGAAGACTTGGAACCCGAAGATCCCTACATTGGTAAGCCGAGTTTGAATGAAGCGTTTATCGCGCGAGACGTCTTGTTCGATTCCAATTCCGATCGTTTACAGCCGGGCGCGCGCGACGTTTTACAAAAGCTCGCGGATTATTTAAAAAGACCCCCGGGATTCGAAACGGTGACGGTCGAAGGTCACACCGATTCGATGGGCAGTGCTTTGTACAACTTGGATTTGAGCCAACGACGCTCGGACACGGTCCGCAGCACCTTGATCAGCATGGGCATTCCTTCGCGAAAAGTCCGCGCCCTAGGTTTTGGTGAAAGCCGCCCCATCGCCAACAACGGCAATTTCCAAGGCCGCGCCATGAACCGCCGCGTAGAATTCAAAGTCCGCCGGGGGCGCTCCACCGAAACGATTCGGTAGCCAAAGACCCCTCACGTGAATCGCCCCCTGTGGGTGGCGATTCACGTGAGGGGTGAGTTGAGGCAAAAAAAAGGGCCGCTAATCCTTAAGCAGCCCCAAGCAAATTCTAACGTCACAAAGATCAATTCATCAAAAGACTATCGACGCGCACGGCGAGCCGGAGTGGCGGACGGTGCAGCTGCGCCCGTGGGCTTGCCCGTCGCCGGGTCAACGGCGGCGCCGGTTTTCACGTCGCGATCGTTGCGGGTCATGTAAGTCAACGTGACTTTGTTGTGAGCCGATTTATGGGCGTTCAACAGTCCGTTCAACTTCTTCTGATCCAAAGTCGCTTGCAAGTAACCGGAGCTAGCCGTGTTCTTGCGCGTCGACACATTCAATTCGCTGTTCTCGAAAACGCCGATCGTTTCGCCTTTTTCATTGGTCAACTGCGCCTTAACGGTGCGGGTGTCGATGGCAAGTACGTTGACGTCGGGTTGGCAAACGACTTTGCCATTCGAAGCCAATTCGTTTTTCGCCAAGTCGGCGAAGAACTTAAGCTCAGGACCGAACTTATTGGGACCGTCTTGAACGGTGTTCAAGTCGGCCAATTTGTTCGTTGGATTATCTTGCAGGTTCACCAGCTCGATAATTCCGTGGCCCATTTCGTTCTCATCTTCACGGCCCGGCTTGGGAGTCAGTTTCTCGTCGGTGTATACGATTCCGAACAAGATGACTTTCTCGTCGCGCTTCTGCGCCTTCAAAGCAGAGTACACAATACCGGGAGTTAGCAACGTTTGACCAGGTCCCGCCGTTTTGCAAGTTTCCTCGAAGAACTTCTTTTCGATCGGATCGATCTTGGAAATGACTTCGCCTTTTTTATTGCGAACTTCTTTTCCAACCGGCTTGTAACCGCTGCCTTCGTAGTTAAAGCAAACGTCCTGTTCATCTGTAACGAAGATCACCGCCAACGAAGCGTCTTTGCGGTAGAAATCCTGCTTGGTGATTTCGGCGCGTAAACCCGCTTTGTTGATCGACTGATACAAGCTGTACATCAAGGCTTCGCCCTGGGCGCCGCCGCTTTCGTTCGGAACGTTTTGCATCTTCTCTTTGAGAATGCGGGCGAGACGAGCGCGGTCGTTTCCGTAATCGCTCACCTTAAGAACAGCGGGATCACCGCGGCCGGCCTTAAACAACTTGCCGGTCCACTCGGTCTTACCGTGGCCAAGCATCACACCAATGCGGATGTCGGTCTTCGCGGGGAAGGATTCAACGAAGGCGCCCATTTGTCCGGCGATCTGCGCCAGTTCGCCTTCTTTGCCGCGAACTTGTCCGCCACGAAGTGAGGCCGAAGTGTCGACCACGAACAAGACGTCGAGCTTAGCTTCCTCAATATTCTCTTTCGCATCCAAAGCTACGGGACCGCACTTTTTATCGAGGATCTCAACAGGCTTACCTGGATCCACTGGCGGAGCCGGAGGCGTGGCCGGAACTTGACCCAAATCGGCCGGACGCGGGGGAGGCAGCGGCGCTGTCACTAAGCGCGGCTGGGGCTCGGGCTTTTGACCCAGTCCTGCGGGACGGGGCGGGGGAAGCGGTACGTTCACTTCACGCGGCGGCGGCTGTTGGAAAATCTGTTCGCCAGGGCCGGGGACGGGTGCCGGCGGCGGCGGAACAATCACTTCCGGATCGCGGATCGACGGCGGCTGAAACACCGGAGTAACCGGAGTGGGCTGCCGAGGATTCACGGGAACATTGTCATTGGTCGGCGGCGGCGTTGGCACCGTCGGCGGATAAGTCGTGATGGGCGGCTGCACCGGCGGTTGCGGGGGCGGCGGAACGGGCGTCACGGGAGGCTGAGCCGGAGGCTGCGGAGGCGGCGGATTTCCGGGCGGATAGAACGGGGGCGGCAGCGGTTGCGGAGGAGGATTTCCCGGAGGAAATCCGCCCGGCGGAATACCTGGACCAGCCGTCGGCGCTTGCGACGCAGCCGTGGCCTTCGGAGCCGTGCTTCCCATCTTGGTCTGCTGACAACCCGTCAGCACCAAGCTAGAAATAACCAAAACTAAAGATAGACGAACCATAGTATTACCCTCTGTCGTTAGGACGTGAGCCGACCCTAGCCATGGGCAAAATGCAATCCCATGACCTAAAGTTCGCCAGGCTCGCTTACGCGTAAATTTGAATACGCCATGAATTCTTCCCATGGTGGTGACGAAACACGGCCTACTTATGCTCAAATTCCGACGAATCTTGACACGTCAAAGAGCGCCGCCTACACAAACCAGCGTGAGCTAACATTTTCGGGGGGGAAGCCTATGAAAGTCCTTATATCTACATTTTTGTGCGCGTTTTCGCTGTCCGCAGGGGCTTTGCCGCTTCAGCCGATCGCCGATCCGCCTAGCGAATTGCTGCCCGTCGACACGACAGCACCGGATGTCCCCTGCGATCAGATTCTGAACGCGCTTATGAAGTATAAGGACATGAATCGCCAGCACGAAGACAGCGTGATCGCCTTCCTCACCCAGGCGGTCGAGAAAATCAGTGGCTGGTACGACTTGCTTTCGCCTCTCGAGGGACAACTGAAAAACATTGAAACAGGAACCTTCGAGCCCATCCGTACGGGGTCCGAAAAGATGTCCATGGTCGTTGACTACAGTTACGATAACACCGCATTGTTGGCTCAAGAGCTCGACCGCATTATCGTTTCCATGCGAAAGTGCAAATAAAACGAGGAGGGGTCCAGCATGGCAGCCGCAACAACCACCGAAAATTTCCCCTGTACGCCGGATCAGTTTTTCGCCTTGATTTCAGATTACGAAAAGTACCCCGAATTTCTTTCGGAAGTGAAATCCTGCAAGTTCATCCGGCAAGAGGGTGAGCGCAAACTTTATGAATTCACCGTATCGGTGATCAAGACGTTCTCTTACCGTCTGTGGATTAGCGAAGTGCCCGGCAAAAAGGTTTCTTGGGTTCTCGAATCCGGTGATTTATTTAAGACTTCCGTCGGCTCATGGGAGCTCGAAGACGTGAACGGAAAAACCAAGGCCAATTACGCGGTCGAGGCCACTTTCAAAGTCTTCGTACCCGGGCCCATCGCCAAAGCCTTGGTGAACGTGAATCTTCCCAATATGATGAAAGCCTACCAAGAGCGAGTGAAGAACAGATATGGACAAAAATAAAAACAGCCAGAATGACGTCGACGATTTGGATTCCGAAGAAAGCCTGCCCAAATGGGGCGAAGTCCTTAAGCGGGTCATGAGCGTAGGTCTTGGCGCGGCCTTTATGACGGAAGAATCGGTGCGCTCTGCTCTGGGTGGTTTAAACGTTCCCAAGGACGTTTTGACGTCGATTCTTCAGGGCGCCACGCGCTCGAAAGAAGAAATGTTGAACAAGGTGGGCAACGAAGTCGTCAAACTGATTTCAAAAATCGATTTTGTGAAAGAGGCTTCGCGCTTTGTCGAAGAGCACAAGTTCAAGATCAACGCCGAAATCGAAATCGTGCGTAAGGACTCTGGCGAGCACGGTCTGGCTTTAAAGACCAACGTCAAAATTAAAGATTAGTCGGGGCCGTGACTGACTTTGCTGGTAAAGCCGGCTCGTCTTTGTTGCCTTTGAGGCGGCTGTCCGCTGCGGCGCCGACTTCATCTCGATCCAGTGGACGGCCGGCTTCGCTGGCCAAGCCGTTTGAGTAGTTGCGGGTATTCAAGTAATCCTCGGGCCGGATGGGATTGACCACCGAGCGATGCATGTAGCCTTCCAAGAAAACCAAAATATTTTCTTTTCTCTCTGGCAGTCGGCGCACGGCGTCCGAGGCAAACTTCAAGAACTTCCACAGTCCTGTTTCCGCTTGTGCGTTCATTTGCGTGGCGTCGATCTTTGCCATCTCGTTCAACGAGCGCTCCAAGAAAATGCGTAAATCACCGCCGCTAAATTTCGTGTCGACCTGAAGAATAAGCCGGTTCAAAAACTCTTGGCGCATCGAATGTTCAAGTTTGGCGACCTTAAGTCGGTTGACCTCAAACTCCAAAGTGGCGGGATCACTGTCTTCGATTCGAATTCGTAAGGTCTCGTCAATTTCCTTGAGGCGCTTGACGTTCTGCAAGCGCATGCCTTGGAGGTAGCTCAGTGCGTCCGCCTTTCCTTGAGGGGGGCGGACCTGTTGGGCCGACAGCTGGACACCGAGGCTTAGGGCCAGTAACAGGCTTAGAATTTGAAACACGCGAGCCATGGGCCCTCCTCAAGGGTATATTTAAAGCAAATCCAGGGCCAACATCGGGCGCAATTAAATTGATTAATTACAGATACTTATAAACAGTCTAGGAGCAGTGGCAGGACGGAATTTGTCATTGTTTTTGACAGCCTACAACGCGGCGCCAAATTACATCAGATTTAAGGCGTATTAGATCCGGTAGCCATGGCGGATCAGAATTTAGCTCTCGAACACAAGGTGATTCAGCCCCTAAGGGCCTTTTCGGGAGGAGACTGGTTGCTGGCCGTGTCTGGCGGCGTCGACTCTCTAGTGCTGGCCGAGATTCTTTACCGATGGTCTCGCTTACTAAAAATTCGTTTGCACGTGGCGCACGTTCATCACGGAAGGTCCGCGACTAAGAAACAAACCGATTACCGAGACAAAGCTCAAAAGTTGGTCGGGGACTGGTGCGAGAAACGTCGGGTCACCTATCTGACGAATCTCCCGGAATCCCTCCGTTTAGGGTCCGAAGCTGAATTAAGAGAGTATCGGCAGAGCCACCTTCAAGTTTGGGCCGAGAGCCTGGCGGCGAATTTTATCGTCTATGCTCACCACCGCGACGATTTGCTCGAAACTCGAATGCAACGTTTGATTCGAGGGACGGGTGCTGCGGGTTTACGCGGAATGGTCTTGCGACGGGGAAAAAAACTCAGGCCGTTACTGGAGTGTGCGCGGATCGAGATCGAAGACTACGCTCGGTCGCGTGAGATTAATTTTTCTTCAGATCCTTCAAATAAAGATTTAGGACCTCTGCGCAATTGGCTGCGCCACGAATGGCTGCCCGCGCTCGAGAAAAAGCGTCCAGGAGCGAGCGCCGCCCTGGCCCGGTCGCTAGAAATTTTGAGCGAGCCCACGGTGGTCGAGTCCAAGCCAAATGTCGGCCTGCGGCGCGAGCTTCTGGGCGCGTGTTCCCCCCTCAAAAAAGAGAAAGTCATCGCCGACTACCTGCGCGGATTGGGCCTGAAGAACTACAGCCGCTCCCACGTGAGAGAAATTCTTAAGCGCATTGACTCTCCCCAAAAAAATCCCACATTTCGAATGCTAGGCGTTGTGTTTCAGGTCACACCCGACCTTTTCTGGGCGACTCAGGTTTGAGTGCCTCCGCCTAGCGTGATATTCTAAGGTCGATTTTAATGTTCCGCTTTCGGAAAGGACGCCCGATGCGCTCGCCCTCGAAAACTATGACTCTCTGGGCACTGTTGATTGTGCTCGCCGTACTCTTTTTTCAGATGTACGAGCGCCAGGCGAATCAACTGGTGCGTGATTTCAATTGGCCAAAATTTCTTCAGGCCGCGACCGAAGGTCATGTGGTGAAGGACTCGGTCAAATTCAACAAAGCCACTTCCGAAATCGAAGGGCAGTTGACCGAATCGGGACAAAAAGCCTTCGGTGGTAAACTATTTAAGTTTGCGGGAAATACCGACGACAAAGGCTACGACGAAGTTGAAAAGCGCGGCATCACGCCTTCGTACATCAGTGGCGACAATTCGTTTATGGCCGGTCTTTTGATGAACTGGCTGCCTTTGATCATCATCATCGGTATGTTCATGTTCTTTATGCGCCAAATTCAAGTTGGCGGCGGCAAAGCCATGGCTTTCGGCAAAAGCCGCGCGAGGCTTTTGACCGAAAATAAAAACCGCGTGACCTTTAAAGATGTCGCCGGGGTCGAAGAAGCCAAGCAAGACTTGCGCGAAATTGTTGATTTCCTAAAAGATCCTAAGAAATTCACCAAACTCGGGGGCCGAATTCCGAAAGGCGTCTTGTTGGTCGGGCATCCCGGAACCGGTAAGACTTTGCTGGCTCGCGCGATTGCGGGTGAAGCCAATGTCCCGTTCTTCACGATCTCCGGCTCTGATTTCGTCGAAATGTTTGTGGGCGTGGGCGCTTCCCGCGTGCGCGATTTGTTTGAGCAAGGGAAGAAGAGTGCTCCTTGTTTGATCTTTATCGACGAAATCGATGCGGTCGGACGTCATCGCGGTGCCGGTATGGGCGGCGGTCATGACGAGCGCGAGCAGACCCTCAATCAGCTGCTGGTTGAAATGGACGGTTTCGAATCCAACGATGGTGTTATTTTGATTGCGGCTACGAACCGACCTGACGTGCTTGATCCGGCGCTGTTGCGGCCGGGCCGATTTGACCGACGCGTGGTCGTGAACAAGCCGGATCTTAAAGGTCGCGAAGAGATTTTGAAGGTGCACACTCGCAAAACTCCTTTAGCGACCGACGTGGATCTAGAGAAAATCGCCCGCGGTACGCCTGGCTTTTCGGGTGCGGACCTAGAAAACTTGGTCAACGAAGGTGCGTTGCAAGCCGCGCGCGACAACAAAGCCCGCCTAGAAATGGAAGACTTCGAAAAAGCGAAAGACAAAGTTATCATGGGATCCGAGCGTAAGAGCATGGTGATCTCGGAAAAAGACAAGCGTTTGACGGCCTATCACGAAGCCGGTCACGCCATCGTTGGTCGCTCGCTTCCCGGTCTTGATCCGATTCACAAGGTCACGATTATCCCCCGCGGTATGGCTTTGGGTTTGACCCAAACTTTGCCCGAGGAAGACACGCTGAACTTGTCGAAATCGAAGGCCACCAATATGATTGCTTTTTTGTTTGGCGGTCGCGCGGCCGAAGAAATCGTGTTCGAAGACTACACGACCGGTGCGGGTAACGATATCGAACGCGCCACCGATCTTGCACGCCGTATGGTTTGCGAATGGGGCATGAGCGATAAGCTTGGACCGTTGTCCTATCACAAGCACGAAGGCCCGGTTTTCTTAGGGATGAATCAAGCTCAGCCGCGCGATTATTCGGATTCGAAAGCGCAAGAGATCGACAAAGAAGTCTTTGATCTAGTCAAAGGCGGACATGACAAGGCCGTAGAAATTCTGAAGGCCAATATGACGGCGCTTCACAATATGGCCGGCGCTCTTTTAGAATACGAGACTATTGATTCGGATGAAGTGAACCTTATGGTGCAGGGTGGTTCCTTAGAAGAAGTGAAGAAGCTTCACGACTCTAAAAAAGAGGCCATCGAAAGCAACCGTAAACAAGTTCGCGAAAGTTCCGAGCGCGCCGAGAAGGAAGCCAAAGACCGCAAAAAAGCGGGCGGCGGCGACCCCGTAGGCCAACCCGCACCGGCATAGGAAAATATCTCGGAGCCTTTTCTGCAGCGCACTG